>JBJTAU010000121.1:0-2516 GCA_046090965.1 Limisphaerales bacterium
GTGACTTGCGGCGCGTTGCCGCCGGCGGCGTTCACGAGAATGGTCGGGGCGCCGAGCTTGGCTTCGATCTGCTCGTGCGCCTCGGCGAGCGAGCAGCGCGACATGGCGTCGCAGTTGAAGAACGCCGCCGTGCCGCCTTTGGACTGGATGGCCTTCACGCGCGCCTCGCCGCGTTCGGCGTTGCGACCGAGCACCGCGACCTTCGCGCCTGCCGCTGCCAACCCGTCGGCCAAGGCGCCACCCAACACGCCCGTGGCCCCAATGACGACGGCGACTTCACCCTGCAAACTGAACAAGTTCATAGGGCGCGGACGATGGCCGAATCCCCGGAGCCGGTGAAGGAAAATGTCGGCTACTGGAACGCCTCGCGCACGGGTTTGCCGACGGCGTTCGGCGGCAAGGCGAAGCCCCACAGCCAGGCGATGGTTGCTGCGGTGTCGGGCAAGGTGATGGCATTGGTGAGGGCATGGCCGCGTCGCACCCCCGCGCCCCACGCGATCCAGGGCACGGTCATGTCTGCTGGTCGATCAACCCCGTGGCTCAAGCCGTTGCCGCCGTGATCGGCGGTCAGCAGAAAGAGGGTGTTGGTCACGCCGGCCCGTGCGATGCCGGCCCGGACCAGCGCCAAGGCGGCATCGCACTCGGCGAGGGCGGCGAATTGCTCCGGCGACGGCCAGCCGTAGTAATGGCCGGCCAGATCCGCGTCCGGGAAATGCACGAAGAGCAGTGGGGGCTTGCGGTGCTCGAAGTATTTCACCGCCTGCGCCGCCACATGCCGCGCGGAAAAGTAGTTTGTCCCAATGATTTCCTGCGGATCGTTGGCCGGGAAGGACACGTGGTCCACTGAACCCGTGGGGAACAGGTAGGCGAGCTTGTCTTTGCCGGAAAAAACGGCGGAGGCGAGGCCGTTGGACTTGGCCAGCATGAAGATGGTTTGCGCCCGCAAGGTGCCGAACTGCGGCATCCAGTAGTTCCAATAGACGCCGTGCTCTTCCGGTGCGAGCCCAGTGAGCATGGAGGTGTGGGCCGGCAAGGTGAGCGGCGGCACGATGCTCTGGGCGTTCCAAGTCGTCGCGCCCTCGCGGGCCATCGCGTGGAGCGTGGGCATGCGCGCCTGTTGCAGGATGTCGGGTCGCCCGCCGTCGAAACTCACGAGGATGATGTGCGACGGACGCGGCGGCGGAGTCGCCGCTGGCTCAGGGGGTGGAGTGAGTGTGGTTGTCGATTGAGCGGGGGCAGTCGGCGGCGGGGCCGGACTGGTTTCTTTCTGGCAACCGCTGGCTAGCAGGGCCACGGTCAGCAGCAGGGGCATGCGAGAATGGTGCAGCGCAGCGTTCACAAGTATTCCCATCGGTCGAACATCGCCGCCTGCCCGTAGTGAGCACCGCGCTCATCAAGCAGGTTCCAGACGGTTGCTTCGCTGATGCGGAAGCGCCGGCCTGACTTCGAGATGCGCACGCCGGCGTAGTTCGCGATGTGCCCGTGCTGCGTCACCTGTGCAAGCAGGCGCGAGCGTTCTTCGCGAGCAACCGGTTCGGCGGTCAGACGCGATGGCGTGCGGGTGAGTTCGTCCCATGACATTTCCCAGAGCGCGAGTGCGGCACGATTGCCGTAGTTCAGCACCGGATCGGCCTCGGTGCCGTGCGAGACGAGGGCGAAGGGCGCGGCGAACAAGGTTCCTGCCAAGGTTGCTAGCTCCGCAGCGTTGGGCAACAAGTCGCGCCCCATCCAATGCCGAAAACTGCGTGCCAGCGTGCCGGCGTGTGCCACTGCCCAATCGGATTGCCACGGTTCACCCATGTCTGGCCCGCAGGCTAACACGCCCAGTAAGCGGCTCCAAGTTCGGTGGAAGAAATGAGACACTACTGCGTGGGTTCCAGCTTGGAGCTGGCCAAGCGAGGGCAATGGCCGCAGGTTGCCGCGCGTCCGACTCCCTGTCATCTTGTGCGCGCATGAAATGCTTTGGCATCGCTGGTGTGGTTTTGCTGGTGGCTGCTTCCCGAGGGGACGCCGCTTTCTTCGGCTCGGCGTCAGCCAAAGACCCGGCGAAGCTTTCTTTCGCGAAGGATGTCCAGCCGCTGCTCAAGAAGTATTGCTACGACTGCCATGCAGACGGGGCGAAGAAGGGCGGCGTGGAGTATGACAAATACAAGTCGCACGCCGACTTGCTCGCCGACCGGAAGCTGTGGGACCAGACGCTCGTGAACGTCCGCAACCGCGAAATGCCGCCGCCGGATAAGAAGAAGCAGCCCACGCTGGAGGAGCGCGCGTTGATCCAGGCGTGGATTGATTTCGAGGTCTTCAAGACGGATCCGAAGAATCCCGACCCCGGCCGCGTGACCATCCGCCGGCTCAACCGCACGGAATACAACAACACCATTCGCGACCTCGTCGGCGGGGAAATCATCGGCCGGTTTGAAGTTCACGCCGACGAGGTCGCGAATGGTGGTGTTGTATTCCGTGCGGGTGAGCCGGCGGATGGTCACGCGGCCGGGGTCGGGATTCTTCGGATCCGT
>JBJTAU010000122.1:0-6437 GCA_046090965.1 Limisphaerales bacterium
CAAGAGGGCAAGCTCGCGGGTCCCGACGCGCTCGTCGCGGACTTCGAGCCGCGCCTCAAGTCGTTGAACGGCGGCAAGGACGCGACGATGACCTGGCGTCATCTGGCCTCACAAACCTCCGGCTATGGCCTCGCGGAAAAACCCGGCACGGCGTATTCCTACAACGACTTCGCCCTCGCGCTCTACTTCGACACGCTCACGGCGAAAGTCTTCCAGCAGCCGGGGTTGGACGTGTTGCGTCAGCGCCTCGCGGAGCCGATGCAGTTTCAGGATGCCATCACTTTCGACAAGCCGCGCCCAGGACGCCTCGCGCTGTCGGTCCGCGACTTCGCGCGGTTCGGCCTGCTCGCCCTGCACAAGGGGAAATGGCGCGACCGACAGCTCGTGCCCGCCAGCGCCTTTGAGACGATGTTCAGTTCTCCCATTCCCGCGGGCACCCCGCTGACAAGCAAACAGGACGCGGATATGCTGCCCGGCCAGCGCAGTCTTGGCGGAACCAAGAGCATCACGCCCAACGGCCCGGGGGTTTACAGCTTCAACTGGTGGCTGAATCGAAAGGACAACCAGGGCAGACTCGCGTTACCCACCGCGCCGTCCGACACCGTCCTCGCCTCCGGCCACGGCGCGAAGCGGACGCTGTGGGTAATTCCGAGTTTGGATTTGGTCGTTTCCTGGAACGACTCGCTGGTAGACGACCACGACAAGTCGCCGGGCAACCCAGACACGCGTCTCAACCGCGCCGCGCACCTGCTGAAGGAAGCGGTGACAGACGCGAAGAAGTGACGGTCACCCCACCAGCCACGCAATGATGGCCTTCTGCGTGTGCAGGCGGTTCTCCGCTTCATCGAAGATCGTCGAGGCGTGTGCCTCGAAGGTCGCCTCGTCAATCTCCTTGCCGCGATAAGCCGGCAGGCAGTGCATCACCAACGCATCCGGCGCGGCGAGCTTCACCAGCGCCGCGTTGATCTGGTAGCCGGTCAGCACCTTGATGCGCTCGGCGGCCTCGGCCTCCTTGCCCATCGAGACCCACACGTCGGTGTAGAGCAAGTGCGCACCCGTCGCGGCGGCCTGGAGGTCTGCGGTCAGCACGATCTTCCCGCCCGTGCCGGCGATGCTGCCGGTGATGACTTCACCCGCAGGCGAAGACTGGGCATGAACGTGCGTGAAGCCGGCGCGCTCCAGGAGCGCGAGGGGCGGCTGAAAAGCTTTGGGGGCGGCGATGCGCCGTTCGAACCCGAGCTTGGCCGCTGCAAACACCCAACTGGCCGGCACGTTGCACGCACCGTCGCCAACGAAGGTGACAACCTTGCCTTGGATGGACCCGCGCTGCTCCTGGAAGGTGAAAATGTCCGTGAGGATCTGGCAGGGGTGTTCCTCGTCCGTAAGCGCGTTGATGGTCGGGATGTTGGCGTAGCGGGCGAACTCCTCCACGTCCGCCTGCGCAAACGTGCGGAAGATCACGCCATGCACCATCCGACCCAGCACGCGGGCAGTGTCCTTGATTGGCTCGCCGCGGCCGAGCTGGATATCGGCAGCGCTGAGAAACATCACGTTCGCGCCCAGCTCCCGCAACCCGACCTCGAAGGACACGCGGGTGCGGGTGGAGGACTTGGCAAAGATGAGCGCCCATGTCTGCCCGGCCAACGGCTGGGCGGCGGGTCGGCCGCGCTGGCGCTTCATCGTGGCGCAGGCCGCCAGGATGGTTTCCATGTCCGCGCGGGACAAATGCTCAAGGCTCAACAGATGTCTCATGGTCGAGAGAAAGCGCGGAGTGTAGGCACGGAAGCCGGAAGTGCAAAAACAATCGGCGCGGTTTTGCGCGCCCCCGAGCTTACCCTCTGAAACAAGCGGCTTGGGCGGAGCGACGGTTGGCGGGCAGGCCCTACGGCACGAAGGAAAGCCCCGCCGCGCTGTTGATCTCTTGGAACGGCCCGAGCGGTTTCTTCTTCTGTTCGAAGCGGTCCACGTTGGGCTGACCGGACCAGAGCTTGTAGAGCACCTTGTCGTGGTTCAGGAGCACGAGCGCCTTGAAGTTCCAGCCGGTCTCATGGGTCTTGCGGTTGAAGGAAAACACGTCGAGGAACAGGTTGCCGTAGCGTTGGGTGTTCAGCACGGTGAGGTCGAGCTCGTAGGCGACGGATTGCTCCTTCGCTTCAATCGACTGGCGCACGGGGGCCGGCAGGGATTCCCATGTCACGGATTGGTTGGGCAGGAAGCGGTTCTGGATGTCGAGGTAGTTCAAGATGCGGACATTGGGATTCGCGTAGGGATCGAAACCCAGCGTGCGTAATTCCGTGATCGTGGTCTGGCCCGGCTGGATGCTGTCGAACGCGGCCTTGGCGGCCGCAAAGTCCGGCCAGGGTGATTTGGCCGTGTTGCGGCCGCTGGTGTGCATGGAGGCGCAACCGGCGGCGAGGAGCATCGCCAGTGCGCCCAACAGGAGTGGGATCTTTTTCATGGGGTGAGAGACGTTGAGTTGAAAAGAACGGCAGTCCGGACGGAGCCGGACCGGGATCCTCGGTCTGTCCCTCCGCGCTGCACCGAGCACCACGGGAAGTTAATGCGCCGCCAGGGACGCACACTCGGGAGTTGTCCTGATTGGCGGAAGGAGACAACGGGCGTAGGTTGCAGTGAGTCGACTCTCCGCAGCGCCGGCTCGGCGGGAGAAAAACCGCAAACTGGTGGGTTTGACGGCTTCTACTACTTCGGCGGCGCGCCGGCTCCGGCGGCGGGTTGGGCCGGGACGGTCGCCGCGGGCGGTTGCAGGGCTTCCGTTTTGGGCGGGTCGGGCTTCTTGAAAAACGCCATGATGGCGAGCACCACACCGATGACTGCCAAGCCAACCCCGGCGCGGGAGAAGACAGCGCTGCCAGTGAGCAGGGTCAGTGAGCAAAGCACTACGGCGACTTGCAAGGCGATCTCCGCCCGGTCGAAGGCGTCGTTCTTTTTTCCGGCGAGCGCGGCTTCCGCCTTGGTGGTGTCGGCTTCCTTGAGGATGTCCTCATTCTCCTTTTTGTATTCGGCGTTCTTTTCCTGGAGCTTCTTCTTGAGCTTGCCGATCGCTTCGCGCTAGGCGTCGGTCGGGTTGCCGAGGAGTTCCAAGTCGAGGTGGCTGATGCTCTGGTCATTGAGCGCGCCGCGGATGCGCTTGGCTTGATACCACGCGTAGCCGTTGGAAGCCTTGACTTCATTGATGATCATGTCGTTCGCGGCGTTCTTACCGTAGCAGGACACGATGGCCATGATGACGGCGATGATGGCGATCTTGATGCCGACCTTCTTGTCTTCCTTGCTGCCCGCTTCGGTGGGGATTTCGACTTCTGGCATAGATTTGGATTAGAACCGGAGATTGGGGGTGCGACGGGTTGGGTCGCGCTCGGTGGTTAGCAACGCGCCCGGAGGTTGTCAAGGACTCATCGCCCGCAGCACTGCTTGTATTTCTTGCCGCTGCCGCAGGGGCAGGGGTCGTTGCGGCCCACTTTGGGGCCGCTGCGCTTGGGCGGCGGCTTGGAGAGCGCTTCGCTGGCTGCGCTGACCATGTCGCTGGCCTGGCCGGGCGCGGAGCCTTTGACCGGCGGTTCCGCGCCACCGTAAGCGCTGCTGTCCTGATGGCTGGTGATGGCCGGGAGGTTCTTGAGAAAGTTCTCAAAGGCCATCATCGAGGAGGCGCTGCGGAAGATGTTGTGACAGATCTCGGTCTTGATGTTGACCATCAGCTCGTCGAAGAGCTTGAAGGCTTCCATCTTGTATTCGATGAGCGGGTCGCGCTGCCCATACTGGCGCAGGCCGATGCTCGTGCGCAGGCTGTCCATGCCGTAAAGGTGCTCCTGCCAGAGCTTGTCGATCGCGGTGAGGACGATGTAGCGCTCGACGCCTTTGAGCGCCTCGGCGTCCTCGAATTGAATCTTCAGCTCGTAGGCGTCGCGCACGGCTTTGGCCACGAGGTGAAACAGGCTGAACTGGCCGGGGCTGAGATGCTCGAAGCTGCTGCCGGCCACGGGTGACTCGGCGGCATCCTCAGCGGCCTTGAGGAGCTTCTCCTCGGGCATGCCGATCGGGAAGTTGAGGTTCACCCAGTCGGCGAGGCCGCGGATGTTCCAGTTGGAAATCTCGGTTTCCTTGTCCGAGAACTCCTCGACCTTGGCCTGCACGACCTCTTCCATGATGTCCATGAGCCGGTCGCGGACTTCCTCGCCCTGGATGATCTCGTTGCGGAAACCGTAAACGATCTCGCGCTGCTTGTTCATCACGTCGTCGTATTCGAGCGTGCGTTTGCGGGCCTGGAAGTTGTGCTGCTCGACGCGCTTCTGCGCGGTCTGGATGGAGCGGTTCAAGAGCGGATGTTCCAGTTCCTGGCCTTCCTCGAGGCCGACGCGCTCCATGACCTTGACGATCTTGTCGGAGCCGAAGAGGCGCATGAGGTCGTCCTCCAGCGCGATGAAGAAGTGCGAACTGCCGGGGTCACCTTGGCGCGCGCAGCGGCCGCGCAACTGGCGGTCAATGCGCCGCGCCTCGTGGCGCTCGGTGGCGAGCACGTGCAGGCCGCCGAGTTCGGAGACTCCGGCACCGAGTTTGATGTCGGTGCCGCGGCCAGCCATGTTCGTGGCGATGGTGATCGCGCCGCGCTGGCCCGCGCGGGCGACGATCTCGGCCTCCTGCTGGTGGAACTTGGCGTTGAGGACGGAGTGGACGAGGCCGGCACGCTTGAGGATGCGCGAGAGATGCTCGCTGGTCTCGACGGCCACGGTGCCGACGAGGATGGGCCGGCCTTGGGCGTGGATGGTCTGGATTTCCTTGAGCACCGCCTCGAACTTCTCGCGCTTGGTCTTGTAAACGGAGTCGTTGGCATCCTTGCGGAGGCAGGGGCGGTTAGTCGGGATGACGAGCACGCCGAGCGTGTAGATGTCGTAGAATTCTTGCGCCTCGGTCTCGGCGGTGCCCGTCATGCCCGCGAGCTTGTGGTAGAGGCGGAAGTAATTCTGGATCGTGATGGTGGCGTAGGTCTGCGTCTCCTCCTCGATGATGGCATTCTCCTTCGCCTCGACGGCTTGGTGCAAGCCGTCGCTCCACCGCCGACCGGTCATCAGGCGGCCGGTGTTCTCGTCCACGATGATGACTTTGTTTTCCTGCACGACGTATTGCACGTCCTTCTCGTAGAGGCAGTAGGCCTTGAGGAGCTGGCTGATGACGTGAATCTTCTCGGCCTTCGCCTCGAAGTCGGCCTGAACCTTCTGCTTGGCGGCGAGGCGCTGGTGCGCATCTGCCACCGGCCCGCTGTCGATCTCGTGGAACTGCGTGATGAGGTCCGGCAGCATGAAGGCGTCCGGGTCGTTCGGGGAAAGATGCTTGCGGCCCTTCTCCGTGAGATCGGCCTCGTGGCTCTTTTCCTCCATCGCGAAGAACAGCTCCTCCTTCTGCGCGTAAAGATCCTTCTTGGACTGGTCGAGGTGGAGTTCCAACTCGGCCTTGTTCATCAGCTTGATGTTCTCCGGCTCTTCGAGCAAACGGGCGAGACCGGCGGAACGCGGCTGGCCGAGTTTCACGCGGTAGAGCAGGAGGCCGGCTTCCTTCTCCAATGCCTCGGCTCCCTGCGGCTGCGAGCCGTCGGCGGGATGCAGCTTCTTCAAGTGCTCCTCCGCCTCGCGCAAGTAGCGCTCGCAAAGCTGGTGCTGCGCGCGGACCAGGCCTTCGATGCTCGGCTTGTATTGCACGTAAACCTGGCAGTCCCGCGCCATGACTGCCGGGCCGCTGATGATGAGCGGGGTGCGCGCTTCATCGATCAGGATGCTGTCCACCTCGTCCACGATGGCGAAGTAATGCCCGCGCTGCACCTGCTCGGCGGCGGTGGTGGCCATGCCGTTGTCACGGAGGTAGTCGAAGCCAAACTCGGCGTTCGTGCCGTAGGTGATGTCGCAGGCGTATTGCGCGCGGCGCACGGCGGGCGGCTGGTCGTGCAGGATGCAACCGACGGTCAACCCGAGGAATTTGTAGATCGCGCCCATCCACTCGCTGTCGCGTGCGGCGAGGTAGTCGTTGACGGTGACGACGTGGACGCCGCGACCGGTGAGGGCGTTGAGGAAGGTCGGCAACGTGGCGACCAGCGTCTTGCCTTCGCCGGTGGCCATTTCGGAAATCATCCCCTTGTGCAGCGACATGCCGCCGATGAGCTGCACGTCGAAGGGCACCATCTCCCAGCGCAGCGGATGCCCGCGCACGGTCACGTCCGTCCCGCACATGCGACGGCAGGCGTTCTTCACAACCGCGAACGCCTCCGGCAGGACGGCATCCACCTCCCGGGCCAGCTCGGCAGCGTCCTTGATGGCGGAAAGTTTGGTCTTCCACGCGGCGGTCTTGTCGCGCAGGACTTGCTCCGGCTGCGACTGGAGGGCGGCCTCCAGCTCGTTGATTTGCTTCACGAGCGGCCAGAGGCGCTTCAA
>JBJTAU010000123.1:0-3272 GCA_046090965.1 Limisphaerales bacterium
GGGGTTATCGAGCGCGCGCTTCATGTCCTGCACGGTGACTTCGTCGGGGTTCGCCGCCGGTTCCGTGGGCGCGGGCTGGATGCCGCAGAACATCTCGTAATCAATCAACTCCTTGATGGTCGGGGCGTCGCCGCAGAGCGGGCACTTCGGGTCGCGGCGCAATTTGAGTTCGCGGAACTTCAGGTCGAGCGCGTTGAAGAGCACGAGGCGGTTGACAAGCGTGGTGCCCTTGCCGAGCGCGAGCTTCAAAATCTCCGTCGCCTGGATGCAGCCGATGATGCCGGGCAGCACGCCGAGAACGCCGCCTTCCGCGCAGCTCGGCACCATGCCGGGCGGCGGCGGCTCGGGGTAAAGGCAGCGGTAGCACGGCCCGCCGAGGTGCGGCGCGAAGACGCTCGCCTGTCCCTCGAAGCGGAAGATGGAGCCATAGACGTTCGGCTTCTTGAGCAGCACGCAGGCGTCGTTGGTGAGGTAGCGCGTGGGGAAGTTGTCCGTGCCATCCACGACGATGTCGTAGGGGCGGATGAGGTCGAGGGCGTTCTCGGCCGAGATGCGCGTGTTGTGGATGACGACCTCGGTGTTGGGGTTAATGCCGGCGAGGGTTTCCTTCGCGGACTGTGCCTTGGGTCGGCCCACGTCGGCGTCGGTGTGGAGGATTTGGCGCTGGAGGTTCGAGTAATCCACCGTGTCAAAGTCCACGATGCCGATCTTCCCGATGCCGGCGGCGGCGAGATACATTGCGATGGGCGAGCCGAGTCCGCCCGCGCCGATGCACAGGACGGAGGTGGACTTAATCTTCTTCTGCCCCGCCATGCCGACCTCGGGCAGGATGAGGTGGCGCGAGTAGCGGCGGATTTCTTCGTTGCTCAATTGCATAACTCAAACCTGTCAAATAGGGTGCGCAGCGTAATTCCGCGCGATGAGAAAGCAAGTCACCAACCGGATATGAGTCGAGAGTCGAGGGTCGAGGGTCGAAAGTCGGAAGTGGCCACGGCGCGCGTCGTGGGGAAAACCTGCCCATTGCGACCCAAGCTCGCCCTCGTGCTCGGCAGCGGCTTCGGCTCGGCGCTGGAGCGGGTGGTGGTGGCGAAGGAGATTCCTTACGCGAAGCTGCCGGGCTTTCCGCAGCCCACCGTGCAAGGCCATTCCGGCAAGCTGGTCTTGGGCACGCTCGGCGGCACGCCGGTCGTGGTGCTGAGTGGCCGGGCGCACTACTACGAAGGTCACGCGATGGCGGAAGTCACCTTCGCCGTGCGCGTGCTGGCGGAGTTCGGCGTGCGCGACTTGCTGCTGACGAACGCAGCCGGCGGCGTGAACCGCCGCTTCCGCCCGGGCGACTTCATGCGGCTGACGGACCACATCAACTTAATGGGCGCGAACCCGCTGCGCGGTCCGTGTCCGCCCGGCCTTCCGCGCTTCCTGGACTTGTCGCAAGTCTACGACCCGGCGCTGGGCGCGTTGCTGGATCGCGCGGCGAAGCGTGCCCGTGTGCGCTGGCATCGCGGCGTGTATCTCGCGCTGTCGGGGCCGACTTACGAAACGCCGGCGGAGATTCGCGCGTTCGCCAGGCTCGGCGCGGACGCGGTGGGCATGAGCACGGTGCCGGAAGCCATCGTCGCGCGGCACCTCGGCCTGCGCGTGGCGGCGGTCTCGTGCATCAGCAACCAGGCCGCCGGCCTCAGCGCGCATCCGCTTTCGCACGATGAGGTGCTCGCGACGGCCAAAGAAGCGAGTCGCCACACGGGCGCGTTGCTGGAAGAGTTCGCCCGGCTTTATGGCAGACCTTGACCCGCGTTCCCTCATCCGCGAAGCCGAGCGCGCCAGCCGCCGGGCGGTCGCGCCGTATTCGCAGTTCCGCGTCGGCGCGGCGCTGCTCACGCGCGAGGGCACGGTCATCCGCGGCGCGAACGTCGAGAGCGTGAGCTACGGGCTGACGTGCTGCGCGGAACGTGTCGCGCTCTTCAAGGCGCTCACCGAGGGCCACACGGACTTCACGGCTGTCGCCATCGTCGCACCGCACCCCAAAACCGCGCCGTGCGGCGCGTGCCGGCAGTTGCTCATGGAGTTTGCGCCGGAGGCGCGCGTGTTCGTGGCCGACAGCCGGCGGCCGGCGAAGTTCCGCGAATTCACGGTTGACCAACTGCTCCCCGAGGCGTTTCGCTCCTTGCGCAAGAAGCGCACGCGCACGTGAAAGGCTCCGGTTTCACCCAGATGTTTTTCCGCCGGCCGCAGGCAAGGGCGGATGTGAAGGTGACGGATTTCCCGCTGGAGACCGCCGCGTGGCCGGTGCTGGTGGTCCGCGCGCTGGGCGAAGTCACGCAGGCCAACGCCTTCGCGCGCGCGGTCTTCGGCGTCGCGGATGGCCACCCTACCAAGCCCCTCCTCGCCCTGTGGACGTTTGAGAACGGCTGCTCGGCCGATCAGTTCGTGCGGCAACTGGACAGCACGGCCACGTTCACCTTCCC
The DNA here is from genome assembly GCA_046090965.1 of Limisphaerales bacterium. Classification (GTDB taxonomy): domain Bacteria; phylum Verrucomicrobiota; class Verrucomicrobiia; order Limisphaerales; family SXTU01; genus SXTU01. The sequence goes on from JBJTAU010000123.1 coordinate 2,466, forward strand.
GCTCAAGCTACAGACCGCGAAGGAGGGCTTGGTCGGTTTCCTGGTCCACATCTCCCCGTGGCCGCGCGAGGGAAATAAGGAATTCATCTTCCAAGTTCATCCCAAGCCCGCCGCCGCGCGGCCGACCCCGGAGAACTTGCCGCCAGCGGAGTCGGCCAGTGCGCCGCCCCCCGCGCTGGAATCCATCACGCATACCGAGCCACGCCCCGAGCCGGGCTCCAAGGTGTTTGTGCTCGAGCAGAAGCTCCTCTGCGCCCTCCAGCTCACCCGCACGGTGGCGATGGACTTCAACAACGCCCTCACCAGCATCATGGGCCACGCCACGCACCTGCTGGCGCAGATGCCGCCGGACCATGCGTGGCGCGGCTCGGTGCAGCAGATCGAGAAGGCCGCCGAGCGCGCGACGCAGGTGGCCTTCGACCTGTCCACTTTCAGCCGCGAGGAGAAAGAGGCGCAGCCGGACACGTCCGGAAACCTCAGCCGGCTGGTGCGCAAGCTGGTGGACCAGTGCAAAAACCGCTCGCCGGGCACGGTAAGCTGGCGCGTAAACCTCGAAACCCGGCTGTTCTCCGCGCCTTTCAGCGAGGCCAAGCTGTCGCAGGCCGTCGAGAAGATTTTGGACAACGCCCTCGAGGCCGTCGGCTCCGCGGGCACGGTGTCGGTCTCCACGCAGAACCGCGACCTCTTCCAGCCCACCGAGGATGGACGCGTCACGCTGCCGCCGGGCACTTACGTCTGCCTCGAAATCAACGACACCGGACCCGGCATCCCGCCGGAGGTGCTGCCGCAGGTGGTGGACCCGTTCTT
>JBJTAU010000124.1:0-4012 GCA_046090965.1 Limisphaerales bacterium
AGGGAGCTTTGCTGCCACGCGGCGGAGAGGAGGATTTCGCGGTGCAGCCATTTGATGGACCAGCCGTTCTTGATGAAGCGCGCGGTCAGGTCATCGAGCAACTCCGGGTGTGTGGGCGCGTCGCCGAGGATGCCGAACTCGCTGGGCGTGTCCACGATGCCGCGGCCGAAGTGGAGCTTCCAAACGCGGTTCACGATGACGCGCGCGGTGAGGGGCGCGGCTTCCTGCACAATGGCTTGGGCGAGTTCGAGCCGGCCGCTGCCGGTGGTGAAGCGGCGCGGCTGGCCGTCCTTCGCGGGGAACGCGGTGAGGAAGCGGCGCGGGACAATGTCGCCGGTGACATTCGGGTCGCCGCGTTTCATCAGCTCAAGGTCGCGCGGCTGGCCGGGCTTGAAGTCGAGCACGGTGCCTTTGTTGTTCGCGGCGGGGATGACGAAGAGCGCGGCGTCCTCAACGCCCGTGGCCATCGCCATATTGAAGTGCGGCGTGTTGGTTTTGAGGCCGGCGATTTTCTGTTCGATGACGGCGACTTGGTTGGTGAGGTCGGCGGGCGCGGGCTTTTTCTTCTTCAACTCATCGCGCTCCTTCTCCAGCGCGGCGACGGACTCGCGCGCCTTCTTCACGGGCTGCCAGAACTGGTCACCCATCGTGGGCACTTCGGCGTGGCGCACGCTCGCGAAGACGCCGGCGATGCCGTAGTAGTCGGCGGCGGTGATGGGGTCGGACTTGTGGTCATGGCAGCGCGCGCAAGCGAGCGTGAGGCCGAGGAACGTGCGACTGAGGGTGTCCACGTGCTCCTCCCATTCGTCGGCGACGGTGCCTTTGATGATGTCGGGCGGGAGTTGAAGTTCCTTCCAGTAAGTCGGCGCGAGGCCGAGGAAGCCCAGCGCGTGGCGGTCCTCGGGCGGTAGGCCCATTTGGTCGGTCGCGATTTGCCGCATGACGAACTGGTCGTAAGGCAGGTCGTCGTTGAAGGCCTTGATCACCCAGTCGCGATAGAGGTGCGCGGAACTCGTCTTCTCCAGCCAAGACGCGGTCTCGTCCACGTAACGCGCGAGGTCGAGCCAGTAGCGGCCCCAGCGTTCGCCGTAGTGCGGGGAGGCGAGGAGTTTGTCCACTGCGGCCGCGAAAGCTGTTTCTCCCCGTCTCTCTTTCTCTCCATCTCTCTTTCCCGCGCTCGATGGAGGGACGGAGGGACGGAGAGACGGCGAGAAGGCGGCGACAAAGCTCTCAACTTCCTCGGGCGTCGGCGGCAGGCCAGTGAGAGCGAAGTGCAGGCGGCGGAGGAGCACGCGCGGGTCGGCGGGGGCGGCGGGCTTCACGCCAGCCTTCTCAATCTTCGCGAGGAGGAAATAATCCGACGGCGACTGCGGCCACTTCGCGTCGCGGACCTTGGGCAAGGCCGACTCCTTCAGCGGCTGGAAGGACCAAGGCGTTTGCGGCGGGGTGACTTTCTTCGCCGATGCCTTGGTGTCGGCGGCGCGAGCGACGACCGCGCCCAGTGCAGCGCCGGCGAAAACTAGCAGCAGGACGGGGCGCAGGTGGTTCATGGACGCAGAAGATAGATGGCCGACGCTAAATTGCGATTCAAAGTAGGGCAGTGCTTCCAGCCTGCCCCTCCCTCGGAAGAAACCGCTAGAGCGGAATCGGAAATCAGTAGGACAGCGGGACGCGCTGTCCTACCTGTCACTCCTGCGGATACACGAGGATGCGGTCGTGGACGAGGATGATGAGGTCGTTCTTGCCGTCGCCGGTCACGTCGGCAATCACGGCCTCGCGCGGCTCCGCGCCATCGCCGCGGCGGTTGCGGAAAGTGCGCTCCTCGAACACCTGCCAGCGGTTCGCGGGCGCGAGCTTGCCGCCCGCCTCGAAGGTCACGATGTCGAGGTGGTTCTTCGCCGTTTCGAGGAAGACGAGGTCCTTGCGCTTGTCCTGATTCAGGTCGCCCGTCACGACATCCGTGAGCCGGCCGGCCTTGATGGGCGTCTCGTAGCCGTCGAGGTCGCGCACGACCCAGACCTGGCCGCCGAAGGGCAGCCACGCGGCAGAGTTCAACCCGAGGAAGGCCAGTGCGTTCGGCTCCTTCGCGCCGAGGCCCACGGCGCGCAGACCGGTGAAGTCGGCGACGGGCAGCGGCAGGCTGCGGGCGATTTGCCACACGCCCGCGCTGTCACGCTCGGCGACCGAGAGCTGCTTGCGCTCGGCGTCGAGCAGGAAGAGCAGGGGAGATTTGCCGCCGTTGGGCAGCGAGGCCGCGCCGACGAGCCGCGAGTTGCTGGCGGCGCCGTTGATTTGGTCCTTCACGACGAAGGACGCAGCGAGCTTCACGTCAGCGCCGGGCTTCGCGTCGCGCTGCAACACGACGGCGCGGAGGAAATTCTTTTGCGGCAGCAACAGCTCTGGTTTTCCGTCGCCGTCCACGTCCGCGAGGCTGAACCACGGCTGTTCCATCGTGCCGCCGGGCGGCGTCACGTCCACCTCGAGGAAGTCCTTGCCGGACACGCCGAGGAGCACCTTAAGCTTCTCATAAGGTGTGAGCGCGATGAGGTCGGGCTGGCCGTCTTGGTCGGCGTCGTGGAGGAACAGCGCGCTGGGGTTGGACTTGAAGGACTCGGCGAGCTTTTGCGTGCGCGGCTGCGCACCGGCGAGCTGCGTGACGAGCGAGCGCTTGCCGTCGTTGTCCACGATGACGGCGAGCGAGGGCTTCGCGCCAGGCGCGAGCGTGCCGAGAGCCATCGCGAGCGGGCGGCCTTCGAGGGCGAGGGCCTTCGGAAAGGCGATGCGGCCGTTCGCCTCGACTTTGCTCACCCCGAGCTGCCGTTCCTCCGCGCTCAACACGAAGACCTCGGGCTGTCCGTCTCCGTCCCAGTCCGCGACGGCGAGTTCGGTGACGCCGGTGAGCGTGGGGAATTTTCGCGCTGGGCCTAGCGTGCCGTCTTTTTCCTGAAGGAACACACTGAGCTGCCCGCTGTCCGGCTCGGCGACGAGCAGGTCGGCGAGGCCATCGCCGTTCACGTCGGCCCACACGCTGCCGCGCCGGGTCTTCTCGGTGCGGGTGAGCGGCAGGACTTGCAACTGGCCCTGCCGCAGCGTGCCGACGAACGGCTCGGCGGGCGTCTGGAGGAAGTTGGAGTCCTGCGCGCGGCCCGACTGCTGCGCGAGGGTCTGCAGCTCGGTGCGGTGGTCGCCATCGAGATCGTCGGCCCAGAAGGCGCGGATCTGCGGGAAGGCGAAGTGAACTTCCGGTCCGAGCTGGCCGGCGGAATTCTGCCGGCGGAAGCGGAACGGGTGCTTGTCCTCCCAGTTCACGAGCAACAGGTCGTCTCGGCCGTCGACATCAATGTCCAGCACCTGCACGCCCTTCACGCTGCCGGTGAACGGGATTTTCACTGGCTCGGCCAGCGTGTGGTCGGGCTGCTGGAAGAGCACCCAGACATGGGTCTCAGCGAGCACGATCAGGTCGGTGAGCTTATCGCCGTTGAGGTCGCCGGTGACGAGCGCGTGCTGAGTGAGTTGGGCGTCGTCGAGCGGGATGCGACGGAGTGTGGCCCACGCGCCGTTGCCGGCGTTGAGCTGCACAATCAGTTCCTTCGGTTCGCCGTAGTAGGCGAGGTCGGGCCGGCCGTCGCCGTTGAGGTCCGCGACGGTGAGCGCGGTGATGCGCTTCTCGGAGGCGATGGAGTCAATGCGGAAGCGGGCGTCGGGGGGAAGTTCGTTGAGCTCGCGCTTGACGGGCACGGTGGGTTTGGGCGCGGGCGGCTTGCCGGTGCGGTTGTAGAGCAGGGTGATTTTGGAACGGGCGTTGTTGACGACGAGCAGGTCGTTGAGGCCGTCGCCGTCGAGGTCTGCCGCGTGCAGGTGGGCGATCTGGAAGTCCACCGGGAAAATCTCCGGACCGGTGAAGCCGAAGCGCGCGGCGGGGGCGTTGGCGCGCGCGGGCGCTGCGCCTTGAGCAGCCAGCGCGGAGAGCAGCAGCAGGGGAAGCAGAAGCGAGCGGAGACAGGTTTTCATC
>JBJTAU010000125.1:0-10369 GCA_046090965.1 Limisphaerales bacterium
CACGGGCTTCATCACCGGTGGCCGGAAGCAAATCACCAAGTGGCTCTACCGCGCGCTCGCGGACAACAAACCTTACGACCAATTCGCCCGCGAACTCATCGCCTACACGCCGGACAGCGAGGGCTTCGCCGCCGGCATCAATCCAGTCGCGCAGCAGCTTCACCTTCTCGGGCGAGAGCCGCGCGCCCTTCGGCGGCATCTGCTTGTCCGGGTCTTTGCTCGTGATGGCCTCGATGAGCGGGGACCTCGCGGCGTTGCCGGGCAGGACGGCCTTACCGCTCTCGCCACCGGCGATCAGCGACGCGCGATCGTTCATGCTGAAGCTGCCCTTCTTCTTGTCGCCGGTGTGGCACTCCCCGCAATGCTCGCGGAGGATGGGCACGATTTGGTGGGAGAAGTCCACCTTGGCCGCCGCGGCGGAGGCGGAACCGGCAGCGACGCTCAACGTGACCGAGAAAGCACAACGAAACTTGAACGGCATGCCGGACAGCATGGCGGAACTCAGACCGCGGGACAAGCGGCCTACCTCAACAGCAAACCGGCAGGCGCTTGGCCTGCCGGCAGCAAGAGCGGACCAGGGCCCGTTTACTGCACGTTGTAATAGCAGAGCCAGTTCCCGATCCGGGAGCCAAGGAAGATCTTGTTCTCCTTATACCAGCTCACGCTGCCGTCCTCGAAGAGGAAATTGCCGCCATCCATCATGCCAGTGGAGCCGCGATGGCTGGTGGTGGCCACGGACTGGCCGGCGATGGTCACCTTGAGGGTCGGCGTGCCGCCGGTTGGTTTCGCTTCCGGCATCGGAGTCAGGGAAGCCGAACCGATTTGGATTTGAAGCATGTCCCCGACGATTGGCCCCTCGCGATACGGACTATCCAACCGCGTGCGCTGGAGCCACTGGGCAACGTTGCCGGCGCCAATGGTTGTGCGCGCCGCGACCTGCGCCGCTGGCCGGCCCATCAGGTAGAAGTAGCCGGAGAGTTCCTGATGGGGCACGTCGGGGTCGCCGTAGTTGGGATTCGAGATGAGGTTCGCCTTGTCGTAGGCGCGGTGATACTCGCCGGTGGGGCAATAGAGCGGGCTGTTCTTGGAGCTGGAGGCGTTGGTTTGCGCCGGAAGCAGGTAATACTTGTAGAGCCGCAACACCGAGGGGCCAATCCAGCTCTCGTCCTGGCCGTAGGAAGCGGCGCCAATAACATCCGTGCCGGGCGGAATCCGCCCATCGTGGTCACCAGCGTAGGCAGTGACAGCAACACCCCACTGCTTGAGGTTGCTCGTGCACAGCGCTTTGTTGGCGGAATTCTTGGCCTTGGCGAGTGCCGGCAGGAGCATCCCCGCCAGAATCGCGATGATGGCGATGACCACCAGCAGTTCGATGAGGGTAAAACCGAGCGCATCTTGGCGGCGGTTGGGAGCAAGGCGGAGGCTCATGGCAAGGGTTGTCTGGGTTGTTGCCGGGGACGATAACATGGCTAGCAAGCGCGTCCAGCGGGAGTTTGCCGGCGCTCCACTAGGGCCGACCCACTTCGAAAGAGCGTCGCAACTCGGCCGCGCTGAACGGGCGTGCCGCCACCAGCAACTCATCCACCGCGCCGAAAAAGCCGTAGTTCACCCCGGCGCGCGCCTCGGCATCGGTCGTCGTCACGTTCCCGAGCGAGAGATGAGTGAGCGCCAGCGGCGAACCGGACGGTAACTGGTGCCGCGCGACGGCGACGCCGTTGATGAAGTGCGTCAATTCGCCGCGTGGCGCATCCAGCACCGTGGCGAGGCAGAGCCACTGGCCGTGGCGCTGCGGCGTGAGCAGCGCCGGCGACGCCAGCGATTGCCATTGCGGCTGACGGGAAACCAAGCCGCTGAACAGATTGAGGCCCAACTGCCCGTTCGCTTTCAGCTCCCAGCGCATGGGCCGGGGCTCCGAGGCGGACGCCTTGCCACCGTCCGTCTCTTCGCGCGGAGGTGCATCCGTGGCGAGCAGCATCGAGCTGGGCTGGGGCAACGCATCCACACGCACCCAAGCCAGCAAGGTGAACGCCGGCGATTCGCCCGGCAGCCGCAGCAACACGCGCTGGCCGCGTCCGCGAAATTCCAGCGCGCCCTTGCCCGGCCACCGGCCCTGCGACCAGCGCGCGCCGATGATTTGCCCGTCGCTGCCCGCGCCGTTGCCGCGCACGCGATTGCGCAGCGTCGCGTCGAGCGGCGACTGCTCCTCGAAATTGAAATGCACGCGCACCGCCGGGTCGAGGTCCAGCGCATCGGCGGCGGCCCGCCACGCCAGCAACAGCCGCGCGGCCTCGGCGGCTTCGCGTTCGCGCACGCGCTCGAACGCGGGGAATTCCTCGGGCCGGAACGGCGTTTCGGAGAAGCCGGTGTCATCGAGCTTCCGCGCCTGCTTGGCGAGGATCTGACTCGTGCCGCTCTCGCCCGTGCGGCCGATCGTCACCTTGCCTTCCAGCGCGTGGACTTCCTGCTCGCCGGACTCGGTGACTTTCACGCCAAAGGAGTTGCCTTGGTTCACGACCGTCAGCCCCGGGGTCAGCAGCCGGAAGCCGCGTGCGGAGTCGTTCAGTTCGCACGCGAACTTGCCGGAGTGGAGGAAAGCCTCGGTTGGCGAACGCAGCACCAAATGCGCCGGGCCCGCGACGAACAGGCGCGCGCCGGAGAACAAATCAATCTGCACCGTGCCAACTGCGAGCCGCAGCCAGCCGGTGGGCAATTCCGCGCCCTCGATCCGGTCCGGCTCGCCGTCCGCCCACGCCACCTCAACGACGTGCGACAGAAACGCACTGGCGGGCGGCGCGAACGGCCGGCCGGCATTCACCGGCTTCCCTTCGCTCGTCCCTGTCCGATCGCTTGCCTCCCGCAGCAAGACGAACACTCCCACTGCCACCACCGCAAATCCCGCGACCGCCCACCATGGATTCCAAGTGCGCTGGCGCTTCGGCGTGGGCATCTGCGCCAGCCGCGCCATGATGGAATCTTCGAGGCCTGGTCCGTCCTCGTGACCGCCGATCGCCTCTTCAAGCAAGGGCCAGCGCGGCTCGGCGGACTGCGCGGCGCGCACGTAGCCGTGCATCTGGATTTCCTCGACGAACTCCCGGCGGAAACCGTTGTCCTCCCGCAGCCGCGCGAGCAGTTCGTCGCGGCGCGCCTCGGACAAATCCGAGTTCCGCAGCCACGCGGCGACGAGGTCTTGCAGGTCGCGATCCATCACGCGCCTTTCCGTGCCATGCACTCGCGCAGCAGCTTGTGCGCGCGGTGATTGGTCACGTAGATGACCGCGACGGATGACTCCATCGCTTCCGCGAGCGCCTGGGCCTTTTGGCCTTCGAGGCCGCCCTGCACGATGCGCCGCATTTTGTCCGGCAGTTTGCTGATGCAGTGCAACAGCCGTGCAAGCTGCTCCTCTTCAACCGCGAGCGAAGCCTGCTCCAAGTCCGGCTCAACCATTTCGTTGACCTCGCTGCGAAAGCGCTCCATTGCGTTCTCGCGGCGCATCCGCGAGCGGAAATACATCTTCACCTTGTTGCGCGCGATGCCCCGCAACCACGCGCCGAACTCGTCGCCCTTGCGGAAGGAGCCAAGGTTTTCGAACGCGGCGAGGAACACGTCTTGCGCCAGATCGTCCACGTCGTCGAGATGGTAAAGCTGGCTGGCGATGAACCCCCGCACGCCCAATCCGTATTCGCGCACGATGTGCCGGAAGGCATCGCGATGCCCGGCCAGCACCTCGTCAATCGCGGCGTGCAGCGCGTTCGGGTCGTGGTCCATCGCGGGGAGTTTGCCACAGGCCGGGAAAACTTACACGCGGCAAAAAACTCAAGGAGCGCGGCCTTCAGGCCGCAGAAAGCCACGACCCGCCAAGGCTTCTGCGGCGTGAACGCCGCGCTCCCTTACTTCCCTTGTCCTGCCGGTGCTTTCTCCGCCGGCAACACCGTGATGCTCACCTCCACCGCCGTGTCCAGCGGCGGCACGTCCTGCTTGCGCACCACCCATGTGTCATCCGCGTCGCGGTTCGGGCGCGGGTTGTTGAAAACCGAGTCGGGGTCGGTGATGAGCGCGATGAGTGAGCCCTCCGTCTGCGCGATGAACCTGCCCTGCCACACACGCGAGCCCGTGAAAGTGAACGGTCCTTGGCTCATCGGCACCTTCGCCCGCTTGTTGAAGACCAGTTCCTCGACGCGTTTACGCTGTGGCTTGCCGTCCTGCATCCACATCACCTCGATCAACACCGCTTCGCCCGGCAGCGGCGGGTTGTGCTGGCCGCCCTGCGCGATGGGGCCACCCGCCGGGGCGTTGGTAAGTGCCGCAGCCGGCATCCCCTTGGCCCCAAGCAGCAGCATCGCCACCTGGAGGTGGTGCGGCTCGATGTCTGTCTTGAGCACGCTCTCGTGCGTCTTGCCCATGGTGGTGACGAGCACGTATTCGAGCGGTCCGTCGGTCATGTTCAACTTCGCCGGGAAGGACACGCGACGCGCGGCCTTCTCCAGCTTCACACCGCCGACTTGGAACACACCGGGGGAAACTTCTCGAATGCTCGGTGGCGCGGGCGGCTTCTCCGCCGGCAGGCCTGCGGGTTCTTGCGCTGACAGGGAATTTGCCAGCAAGCACAACAGCAACCAAACAAGTCGCAATTTCTTCATCACTCGAACCGCCGCCAAACTACGTCAGCCCTTGCCGAACGCGAGCGTTTCCTCCTCAGCATTTTGGAGCGCGCTTGCCCGCCGGCCATTTGCCTTCCACCATTCCGCCAGTTCTAACGTCCATGTCTGCCATGAGCCAACGTCTCTGCCTGCTCCTCGCCACGTTCGCCGCGCTTTCATCACTGCGCGCCGCCGATGATTCCGCCAAGGAAGCCCAGTTCCTCACCAACACTCGCCAGCTCATCTACGAGGGCCGGCGCAGCGGCGAAGGCTACTTCAGTGCCGACGGCAAGTTCCTCGTCTTCCAAAGCGAGCGCGAGGCGGACAATCCCTTCTACCAGATCTACCTGCTCAACTTGGAGACCGGCGACATCAACCGCGTCTCGACCGGCACGGGCAAGACCACCTGCGCCTTCCTCCGCCCCGGCAGCGACGACGTGCTCTTCGCCAGCACGCACGTGGACCCGGAGGCGAAGGCCAAGCAGAAGGCGGAACTCGACTTCCGCGCGTCCGGCAAGTCGCGTCGCTACTCGTGGGACTACGACGACCGCATGGAACTCTTCGTGTCCAAACGCGACGGCTCGAACGTCCGCCGCCTCACCGACGCGCCCGGCTACGACGCCGAGGGCAGCTACTCGCCCGACGGCAAGCTCATCGCGTTCTGCTCGATGCGCCACGCGTTTCCGCTGGAGAAGCTCACGCCCGAAGACCGCAAGCGCATGGAGGTGGACCCCGCTTACTTCGGCGACATCTACCTGATGAACGCCGACGGCTCGAACGTGCGCCGCCTCACCAGCACGCCCGGCTACGACGGCGGCCCGTTCTTCTCGCCCGACGGCCAGCGCATCATCTGGCGGCGCTTCACCGAGAAAGGCGACACCGCTGAAGTTCACACGATGAAGCTTGACGGCTCGGATGTCCGCCGGCTCACGGAATTCGGCGCGATGTCGTGGGCCCCGTATTTCCATCCGTCTGGACGCTACGTCATCTTCACGGCGAACAAGCTCGGCTTTGCGAACTTCGAGCTGGTCCTCGTGGACGCGCTCGGCGCGAAGGAACCCGTGCGCGTGACTTACACCGACGGCTTCGACGGGCTCCCAGTGTTCTCGCCCGACGGCAAGAAACTCGCGTGGACCAGCGGACGCACACCGGAGAAGAACTCGCAAATCTTCATGGCGGACTGGAACCACACGGCGGCGCTGGCGGCGTTGGAGAAGGCTCCGGCGCGGAGTGGGGCGAGTGTTCAGTCTTCAGTATCCAGTGTTCAGTCCAATACAGCTCCACCCGCGAAAAATGGCATTACCGTCAGTGGACTCGGAGCGCTCCGTCCTCCGACAGGATCATTGGTTCCCGAAATCAAAGCCGATGACGCGAAGCGCGTCGTCCATTACTTGGCATCAGAGGATCTCGAAGGCCGCCTCACCGGCACACCCGGCGCGCAGCAAGCGGCGAACTTCATCGCCGACTACTTCAAGACGGTTGGGCTCAGTCCGCTCACCGGCACAAAGAACTTCTTCCAACCCTTCGAGTTCAGCGCCGGCGTGCGCGTGCTGACGAACCAAAACTCCGCCACCCTTCACGCCGCCGCCGCGCCCGCCGCGCTCGCGCTCGACAAGGACTTCCGCCCGCTCGCCTTCACCGCCAATGGCACGGTGGAAGGCGAAGTCGTCTTCGCGGGCTACGGCCTTTCCGTCCCCGGCAAGCTCGGCGAGGGTTACGACTCCTACGCCGGCCTCGACGTGTCGAACAAAGTCGTGCTCGTCCTTCGCTACGTGCCGGAAGAAGCCGACGCCAAGCGCCGCCAGGAACTGAACCGCTACGCTGGCCTGCGCTACAAGGCCCTCATCGCGCGCAATCGCGGTGCGAAGGCTTTGCTCGTCGTCACTGGCCCCACCTCGCCCAACGCGGGCGAACTCGCGCGGCTCACCTTCGAGACCGGCGCGAGCCACAGCGGCATCGTCTGCGCCAGCATCAGCGGCGATGTGGCGACGAAGATGTTCGCGGCGGCCGGCAAGGACTTGAAGAAGACCCAGGCCGCGCTCGACAAGGAAGACCCGCACGCGGAAGGCGCGTTCCCGCTGAAGAACGTCGCTGTGAAACTCTCCGCCGCCGTCGAGCACTGCAAGAAGCAGGACCGCAACGTCCTCGCGGATATCCCGCCCGTCGGCACGAGCGAGTATGTCATCGTCGGCGCGCACTACGACCACCTCGGCCACGGCGAAACCGGCGGCTTCGCGCGCAAAGATGAGGAAGGCAAGGTCCACCCCGGCGCGGACGACAACGCCAGCGGCACAGCGGCGTTGCTCGAACTAGCCGGAGCGATTTCCCATCAAGCGAGCTTGGAGCGAGTCACCTTCCGTCGCGGCATTGTCTTCGCCGCGTGGTCTGGCGAGGAAGTCGGCTTGATTGGCTCCTCGCACTTCGCCGAGCGCCCGCCGATCCCGCTCTCCAACGTCGTCGCCTACGTGAACTTCGACATGGTCGGCCGCCTCCGCGACAACAAGCTGAACCTCCAAGGCATCGGCTCCTCGCCCGCGTGGCGGAAGCTCATCGAGAAACGCAACGTCGCCGCCGGATTCAATCTCACCTTGCAGGAAGACCCGTATCTCCCGACCGACACCACGCCCTTCTACCCGAAGAACGTGCCCGTCATCGCGTTCTTCACCGGCAGCCATGAGGAATATCACCGCCCCGCCGACAAACCCGACACGCTCAACTACGACGGACTCGAACGCATCGCGAAGTTCGCGCGCGCCCTCATCACCGACCTCGCGTCGGGTGCGGAGCGTCCCGCCTATGCGAAGGTCGAGAAGAAGGACGGCGGCGGCGGACGCGAGCAACTCCGCGCCTACCTCGGCACCATCCCCGACTACGCGCAGGAAGTGGCCGGCGTGAAAATCTCCGGCACGCGTGGCGGCAGCCCGGCCGAGAAGGCCGGCCTCAAGGGCGGCGACATCATCGTCGAGTTTGCCGGCCAGAAGATTGCGAACATCTACGACTACACCTACGCGATGGAGGCCGTGAAGATCGGTCAACCGGTCAAGGTCATCGTCCTCCGCGAGGGCAAGCGCGTGGAACTCACCGCGACGCCGGAGGTCAGGAAGTAGCCCGGCCCACTCCGTTCAAGCGGTTTGACTTCTCCAAGCAGTGCGGAGGACAACCTGATGACTGTCGGAGAGCACGGCTTGAGGATCCTTAACGCGCCGCCAGTCGTATCTCCTAACCCGTCCGTCCTCGACCTCGAAGGGGCCGAGTTCACGGACGGCGCGGGCACGGGCGTGCGCGACCGGGTCGGCGGCGTTGATGGGAACGTGAAGACAAACCTCGGTGAATGGGATTTCGTCGAGGAAGCGAACCTCCTCTTCCCCTTCACCCCACCGATGAAGCCATCGAACTCGCAGGCAAAGTGGTAGCCGGCGGTATGGCGCATCTTCAACTCACCGGGAACCACGTGAAACAGTTCCGGCGCGGTCAAAGGGGCGATCAAATTCTCGATGGACACCAGCGCGGCCAACGGCTCCGGCGCGGAACCGTCCTTAGAGCCAAGGCCAAGGCCGTCCAGCTCACGCCAGTCCGCGACTTGGTAATCGTGCGGGAAGATCGTGAGGCGGAGATGCTCCCAGACGCCATCAGCCCGATGGCTCGGGCCTTGGTCACTCGGGACGTAATGCGCATCCAGGCGCCACTGTTGCGAACTTTTGACATGCTCGCGGCGTTCTAGCCAGACCACGAAGCCGCTCTGGCCGGAGACCAAATCGTATTTGCGCGCGCCGATCTGGAGCATGGCTGCATAGCTTTCGCAAGGATGGCGGCTTTTGTCCAGCGGTCAGCCGCGTTGCAACGCGCTTGCCACGCGACAAACCAGTCCGAATGTCGCCTTCCAACTCAGCGTCGTTGAACCGCTTGACCGTTATGACCATGCCACTCCTACGCCCCGCCATCGCCGTCCTGTTCACACTGGCCGCCGCCCACGCCGACGTGAAACTTCCGCCCGTCTTCTCCGACCACATGGTTTTGCAGCGCGACCTCGCTGCGCCGGTCTGGGGCACCGCTGCGCCGGATGAGGAAGTTACCGTGAGCATCGCCGGCCAGACCAAGTCCACCAAGGCCGACGCGCAGGGCAAGTGGCGCGTGAAGCTCGACCCGCTCAAAGTCGGCGACCCGCTCACGCTCACCGTGAAGGGCAAGAACACGCTGACCATCAGCGACGTGCTCGTCGGCGAAGTGTGGGTCGGCTCCGGGCAATCGAACATGGACGGCCGCGTCAGTGGTTACGCGAAGGGCGACGAAGTGCTCGCCGAGCTGGCGAAGAAGAGCTTCCCGCAGATTCGCCACATCAACTCGCGCGGCACGTGGCAGATCGCGACACCGCAGGCCAGCGGCGGCTTCGGCGCGTTGCTGTATCCCTTCGGCATCCGGTTGCACGAGGAGCTGAAGGTGCCCGTGGGCCTCATGCTCGGCGCGGTGGGCGGCACGCCGTCGGGCTACTGGTTGAGCGAGGAGATGTATGCGGCCGACGCGGCGTGCAAGGCCGTGGTGGCGGAGTTCGCGAAGACCTATTCGCCGGAAGCCCAGCAGAAGAAGTTCACCGAGGAACTCGCTGCGTGGGAGAAGGCCAGCGAGGTCGCGAAGAAGGACGGCAAGCCCGCACCGCGCAAGCCCACGCCGGCCGGCAAGCCCGGCGAGACGACGACCGGCGCGAAGATCGGCAACCTCTTCGAGGCGCACATCCGCGGCTACGTCGGCTACGGCATTCGCGGCGTGTTGTGGGATCAGGGCGAGAGCGGCACCGCCGTCGTGGGCGTGGACCAATACACCTTGATGGGCGCGCTCATCAAAGGCTGGCGCAAGGACTGGGCGCAGGGCGAGTTCCCCTTCCTCTACATCCAGAAGCCCAGCGGCAACGGCTGCGCGTGGGACACCGACAGTCCAGTCACGAAAAACGCGAGTAAGTTCGCCCCGCTCCCCGCGACGGTGCCCAACGACGGCGGCTACCGCGAGTTGCACGTCCGCATCCAGCGTCACCCGAACACCGCACTCGTCACGGCGAGCGACCTCGGCTCCGGCGTCCACCCGACGAACAAGTCCGGCTACGGCGCGCGCGCCAGCCAGGTCGCGCTCGGGATGGTCTATGGAAGGAAGGTCGAGACGCAGGGGCCACTGCTGGCCTCGCACACGATCGAAGGCGGCAAGGTGCGCCTGAAGTTCACGCACGTCGGCAAAGGCCTGGCTGCGCGCCACAGCGAAAAACTCCAAGGCTTCATCATCGCGGGCGACGACAAGAAATTCGTCTGGGCCGACGCCGTGATCGAGGGCGACTCCATCGTCGTCTCCAGTGACAAGGTTCCCAAGCCCGCCGCCGTGCGCTACGCGTGGGCCAGCGCGCACCCGTGGGCGAACCTGTTCAACCAGGACGGCCTGCCCGCGCAGTCCTTCCGCACGGACGACTGGAAATAGGCGTCAGGCTTGGTCTCCGGTCTGAGCGGATTCAGCCTTCGCCGCCTCCTGCTGCGCGCGCCGTTCCTTGCCGAACTTCGCCGCCGCGAACAGCCACGGCGGCGGGTTCGGCATCCTCACGCTGATCATCATCACGCCGCCGAGCATCTCCGCCCGCGCCTTTTTCTCGCGGTCCGAAATCTTGGACTTGTGAATCCACGTCACGACGCCGATGCCGGCGGCCACCGCAATGACCAAGGTGACACTCGTGATGATGAGTGGGAGTTTAAAGTGGC
>JBJTAU010000126.1:0-5373 GCA_046090965.1 Limisphaerales bacterium
GGGCGGCGAGCTTGAGCAGGCTCTCCGCCTTGTTGGCCTGCTTGAACACTTCGTTGGCGAACTCGGCGGCCTTCTGGTTGCCGAGGCGCGCCGCCGTCCCATCCAAGAACTCGGTGCGGATCTGGCCTTTGGCCTGGTCGAAGGTCAGGGCCGTGCGGTTCGTGTCCCGGTAGCGGAAGGTATTCGTCTCGTAGTGCGCCTTCATCAAAGCCGTGAGGTTGGTGTTGGCCGTGAGCAGCTTGTCCGCCTCCGCCGTGTAGTTGGTGTAGGGGAAATAGACGTAGTGGACGGCCACGCGCTCGGGGATGCGGTAGGTGGTGAGGTTGTTCGTGTGGTAGGCGCGGAGTTGAGCGTCGTCGAGCTTAACCTTGGCGAGGTTGTTCGAGGTGGCGAGGAAGACGAACTCGGTGAGGGCGGACTCGTTTTCCCGGCGATAGAAACCCTCGGCCGCGCGGTCCGTGATGAGCTTCCCGGAGACGCCCAGCAACCGCGCGAGTTGCTGGCGACTAAGGTCGTTCTTGAGGAAGCGCTCGAAGCTCGCCTCCCCCACGCCGCCCGCCGCGAGGCGTTGTTTCACAAAAGCGTCGTATTGCTGGAGGTTGAACGCCCCGGTCTCCGGGCTGGTGAAGATGTTCTTGATCTCCTGCGCCACCGCCGCGTCACCCACATCACTGCCCTGCTGCCGGGTCAGATGATTTAACAGCAGCCGCTGACGCGCCTCGCTGTCGAGGTTGAAGCCGAACATCCGCGCGCGCTCGTCGCGCTCGGGCCACTGGCCGCCGCTCATGAAGAAGTAGCCGATGCGCGCATCCGTGTAAGCCTGGGCCAGATCGTCCCGCTTGATGGGCTGGCCGTAGATCGTGCCATAGTCCACGTCGCCTCCGCCACCCTGACCCCTGCCGAGCTTGGCGTCCGGGCTGAAGAAGACCACGAAGGTGACGATCACCACCGTGATGATGATACCCCAGAGCCACTGCGAGTGTTTGCGAAGCGTGCCAATCATAATCGGGCCGAAAAATTCAGGGCGGAAACCTAGCCGCGTGTTTCCAAGCTGGTCAAACCTTAAAGCGGGCGCTAGGAACGAGCCCGCCGCTTGAACCGACCTTGATCCTGTTTGCATGCAGATTCCACCGCCCTGATCCAAGCTGCCACCTGTCGCCGCACTGCAGCGCGAGCGACCTCAGCAGCATCATGATCGAGGAGAACGTCGACAGCGCCGCCGGCACCATTTTCCGCATCACCGTCGCCGACATGCAACGCCTCATCACCGACCTCGGCTTCGCGCCCCGCCAGCGCGACAACTGGTATCGGTTGGTTAAGTGAAGCTTCACTTCCCCGCGCTGAACCCGCCGTCAATGATGAACTCCGTGCCGGTCACGAAGCCGGCTTCATCGCTCGCGAGGTAAAGCGCGGCGGCGGCGATTTCCTCGGGCTTGCCCATGCGGTTCACGGCCTGCGTGGCGCAGGCGTCGCGGTAGGCTTTCTCGGGGTCGGGATATTTCTTCAGCCAGCCGGTGACGAACGGCGTCTCCACGCGGCCGGGACAGATGGCGTTGGCGCGCACGCCGTCGAGGGCGTGATCGAGCGCGAGCGCCTTGGTCATGCCGGCGATGGCGAACTTGGTGGTGACGTAGGCGAGCCGGTCCTTCACGCCGACCACCGCGCCGATGCTGGCGAGGTTCACGATGGAACCGGACTTGCGCTCGACCATGCCGGGGAGGAAGACCTTGGTGACGTTGAAGACGCCGCGCACGTTGACGGACCAGAGGCGGTCGAGGTCCGCGCCGGTGGTGGTGAGCATGGTGCCCACGTGGCCGATGCCCGCGTTGTTGACGAGCACGTCGAGCCGACCGAAGCAGGACTTCACGGCGTTGCCCACGCGTTCGCAGTCGGCCTCGCTGCTTACATCGAGCGCGAGGAATTCCGCCTGCCCACCGGCCGCGCGGATGGCGTTCACCGTGCCGGAGCCGGCCTTCTCATCGCGGTCGGTGACGAAGACAAAGCCGCCGGCCTTGGCGAAGGTTTCTGCAATGGCGGCCCCGATGCCGGAGCCCGCGCCGGTGACGAGGGTGATTTTGTCTTTCAGCGAGAACATGGCGGCGAGTGTGGCAAGTGTGACCAGCGGGGGCAACGCTGCAACGAGAGCTGGCACAATTCGGCACGGTGAATCGACCAGCGCTTCCGGCCTGACCTTCTGACTTTCAGAAGTCGCTTGAACGGACTGTTCTGAATCGTGGACCAAACGGGACGCGCCGCCCTACTTGGCAAAGATGTCGAGCAGCTCGACCTCGAAGATCAGGACTTCGTTGGGGCCGATGCCGGGCGGGCTGCCGCGCTCGCCGTAGGCGAGGTAGTGCGGGATGAAGAGCTCCCATTTGCTGCCTTGGGGCATTAGGAGCAGCGCCTCGGTCCAGCCTTTGATGACGCCGGTCACGTCGAACTCGGCGGGCAGGTTCTTCTCGTAGGAGCTGTCGAAGACGCCCCCGGGCTGAAGGGATTTCTTGTCCACAATGCGGCCGGTGTAGTGGACACGAACCTTGTCCTTCTCGGTGGGCAACCTGCCCGTGCCGGCCTTCAGGATGCGGAATTGCAAGCCGCTGGGGCGCTCGACCACGTCGGCGCGCTGCTTGTTCTTGGCGAGGAACTCCTTGCCCGCTTTCAGGTTGGTCGCGGGTGCGTTGGTATCCACGGTGGGCGGGAGGAAGGGCGGGGGACGATTGGTGCCGCCGGATGCGACCTGCGTGCCCGGAGCGGTGACGACGGCAGGGGCTTGGAGCCACGGGGCGTCCTTGGGCACCGGCATGTTCAACGCGGTGAGGAGCTGGAGGCGGAGCTGCGGATTCAAGCCTTCGCCCGCCGGGGCGTTGATGAGGCGGTTCAAGACCAACTGACGCAGCGTGGGCAACGGCGGGAGATCCACACGGTCGCGCTCTGACCGCTCGACGCGCTTGGCGTATTCCTTCGCGATGGCCTGAGACAACTTAAGGTAGCCTTGCGCACGATCGTCCTCGCCGATGGCCAGTTCGTAAAAGTGGCGAGCCAGCATGCCCTCGATAGCGCTCTGAACCTTGTCCTTGCCCAGATCCATGAGCTCCTTATAGCGCTCCATCACGAACTCGGTGACGTCCTGACCGGGCTTCGTGTAGCGGTTGGGATATTTGTCAGCGAGATACTTGTGCCAGCGGGCGGCATCCCGTTCGCGGTTGTGCGTGTAAAGGTCGGTGATGGCCTGCTTGAGGAAGTTGGCGTGGGCGTTCTGAACATTGTCGGCGCTGTCGCGCGCCGTGGCGATCATCTCCTCATAACCTTCATTCGCCATCGGGATGGCCGTCAGGTTGGGACCCGTTTCGTATCGCTGGCCATACGGGTTGAAAAGCCGGCCCCGCTGGGCGGCGAGCTGCATGGACTGGTAGATTACCCGGCGCAGCGTGATGAGCTGCTCGGGCTTGGAGTGCTTGAGGCCGAGGTAGGCCCAGTAGATGGCGTGCGTCTCCGGCAGCCGCCATTCCAGCGGGCCATACTTGCTGTCCACCTCCTGCATGAGCTTGGGGTCGAGCTTGTATTTCTCGCGCAAAAGCTTCACGCGCGCCTTGGCGTCGTCAGTCTGCGGGTTGATCAGTTCGTCCCAGTTGGGGCGCTCACGATTACCGAGCACCTGGGTCATCAACTTCAACCATTCGGATTTGTAGGTGTTGTGGGCGTTGTCGAGGTTCGCGCCCATCTTGTGTTGGAAGTGCCACGCGAGCTCGCGGTAGATGAGGGTCTCGTTGGGGTTGTATTTGAGCGCCTCGTCGCGCAGCAACTCAATGCCCCGGTTGACCCAGAACCAGCGGTCGTTCGGGTCGGGGAACTTCACCGAGATGTTGTAGGAGAGGTTCCACGCCTGATGAACCCACACCGCGACGAAGTGCGGCTGCATCTTCGTGATCCAGTCGGAGAGCTGGACCATCTCGAAATACTTTTCGTCGAGCTGCAGATCGTTGAGGCGGATCCACAGCGCGTTGGAGATCAACCCGCGGAAGCCACCCAGCGCGACTGCCGTGAAGGCCATCGCCGGCGGCATGCTCTCAACGGCCTCGACGCGCGTGAGCTTGAGGCGCGCGCGCTCGGCGGTGAGCTGCTGCTGCGAGAAATTCACGCCCACGAGCAGCGCGAGCGCTAGCAGCGAGAGGATGATTTTGTTCGTGCGTCCCTGCATGTCAGCCCTTGCCCTGTGCTGTGGCCAGCTCGCGCCGGGAGAACGCAAATATCCCGAACACCGCGAACACGCCGCCGATCAAGCCCCACACGTGCAGCAGCGCCTGCAACAGCGTCGCCCACGTCACGCTGCGGCCCGTGCTCAAGGCGTCGATCGGCGAATAGGAGTTGACCATGTTCAGCACCTGATCCGCCGCGCGGAAGAGCGGCACCATGATGAAATCCACCGCGCCGAGCATGCCCTCGGGCGCGCCGGTGTCGTGGTTAGTCGAGCCAAACGTGCCGTCCTTCACCACGTTCGCGATCGTGCCGCTGCTCAAGCCCACGATCAGCACCGTGATCGAGAAAAACGCCGCGACCGGGAAGGACAGATAACTCGCGCCCGCCAGCCCGACCGCCGCGAGCAGGCCCAGCCAGATGAAAATGATCCCCAGCCCGCGCACGAAGTTCACCCCAAAGCCGCCGTCGTGATAGAGCACTTCGAGGCCTTCCTCCAAATCGAAGAGGAGGCTCGCCTGATTCGCGTTGCCGAAGGTGATGATGAGCCGGCCCTGGTCATCGAGCAGATTCAGCACCTTGCCGTCCTTCACCGGGTCGAGCGTGAGTCCGCCCTTCGCATCGAGCATGTTCACGCCGAACTCGTGGAAGGTGTCGGTCGTGAGCGCGCGCGTGATGCGCACGCGATTGGTTGCGTTCGGCGGGCCGATCTCCCAGTCGGTGCGGAAAGTATCCGGCTTCACGGCATATTGCGCGGTGCGGAACTTCACGCGGAGGTAGACCGGCGCGGTGGCGATCTGTTCGCGCGCGAGGCCGGTCTCGATCACCCAGCGGCGGCCTTGCCGCGAGCCGACGACCTGAAACTGCGACTTCAAAAATTCCTTCACGTCCTTGCGCACCTGCTTGAGGTCCGCGCCGTTGGCGGCCGAGCCAAGCTCGATGATCCGTTGCTTGATGAGCTTCTCGACTTCCTCATCGAGGTTCGGCGGCACTTCCTTCAACGAGCCACGCGCGAGGAGCAGTTCGTTCTTCAAGATCGCCTGCTGCTTCTCCGGCAGGCTGGCCGCGCGCCATTGCACGAGCAAATACACCGAAAGGCCGGACAGCCCGAGCAGCGCGAGGTTCAGCGCCATGATCCCAAGCCACTTGCCGAGCCACACCTGCCAGCGCGGGATCGGC
>JBJTAU010000127.1:0-3723 GCA_046090965.1 Limisphaerales bacterium
CGCCGCCCAAGCCGCCGGCAAGGTCAGCGCCGACTCGAACGAAAAGTCGGTCATCATGATCTTCAACCTTGGCGCGCCCAGCCAGCTCGACCTCTTCGACATGAAGCCCGACGCGCCCAGCGAGATTCGCGGGCCGTTCAAACCCATCTCCACCAAGGGCGACTTCCACCTCTCCGAAATCCTCCCCGGCCACGCGAAGGTCGCCGACAAATTCTCCCTCGTCCGCTCGGTCTATCACACCGCTGCCGCCGTTCACGACACCGGCCACCAGATGATGCAGACCGGCCGCCTCTTCACCGGCGGCATCGTCGTCCCGCACGCCGGCTGCGCGCTGGAATTCCTCAAAGGCCGCCGCAGCGAACTGCCCGCCCACGTCATCCTCCCCGAGCCGATGGGCCCGACCGGCGGCAACATGCCCCACGGCCAAGACGCCGGCTTTCTCGGCAAGGCTTACGACCCCTTTGTCCTGAATTCCGACCCGTCGAAAGCCGACTTCAAAGTCCCTGACCTCCTGCCGCCCAAGGAAATCGGCGAAGCCCGCCTCGCCCGCCGCCGTGACTTGCGCCAAGTCGTGGACGACACCGTGAAGAAGTTCGAGTCGAGCGAATCCGCGAAGTTGATGGATGCGAACTTCGCCGCCGCCTACCGCCTGATGACCAGCACGCAGGCCCGCGAAGCCTTCGACCTCACCAAAGAGCCGCTCACCGTCCGCGAGCGCTACGGCCTCACGCGCTTCGGCCAGTGCTGCCTGCTCGCGCGACGGCTCGTCGAGCGCGGCGTGCGCTTCGTGACCGTGAACACCTTCCTCACCGTCTTTGGCGAAATCACCTGGGACATCCACGGCTCGAAGCCCTTCACCAGCATCGCCGGCATGCGGGACATCGTCGCGCCGATGTATGACCAGGGCTACAGCGCGCTCATCGAAGACCTCAGCGAGCGCGGCCTGCTCGACAACACCATGGTCTGCAACCTCGCCGAGTTCGGCCGCACCCCGCGCATCAACCCCGCCGGCGGCCGCGACCACTGGCCGCAATGCTGGACGGTGTATTTCGCCGGTGGCGGCGTAAAGGGCGGGCGCGTCGTGGGCCGCAGCGACGACATCGGTGCGTATCCCGCCGAGCGCCCCGTGAACCCCGGCGAGATCGTCGCCACCATCTACAAGAGCCTCGGCCTCGACCTCGACACGCACCTGCCGGGACCGCAAGGCCGCCCGTTCGCGCTCGTGGACTTTGGCGTGCGCGAGGTGAAGGAGTTGTTCTAGTCCCTTTGGCTACCACGTCATGAAGTCGCGCCTGCTTTCGGTGCTTTGTTTGTTGATGCCGTTTCTGCTTTCAGCGGAATCCCTCACCCTCCTTCCCGCCAAGTTCACGCTCGATGGCCCCGCTGCCGAGCAGCGGCTTGTGCTCGAACTCGCCGATGGCAAGACCTTGCTCGGGCAGGTCACGAACGACGTCCCCTTCACCTCCAGCAATCCCAAGGTCGTCCGCATCGAGGACGGCATTGCGATTGCGATGGGGAATGGCACCGCGACGATTACCGGCAAGTCTGGGCGCAGTTCTGCAAAGGCCGAGGTGCGCGTGGTGAACATGGAGAAGCCTTTCGCGTGGAACTTCCGCAACCACGTCCAGCCCGTGCTCACCAAGACCGGCTGCAACGCGGGCGCGTGCCACGGGGCGGCGGCTGGTCAGGGCGGCTTCAAGCTCTCGCTGCGCGGCTACGACGACGACGGCGACCACCGCGCCATCACGCGCTCGGCACTAGGCCGGCGCGTCACGGTCGCGGAGCCGGCTCACAGCCTCCTGCTCATTAAGCCCACGATCGCGGTGCCGCACAAAGGCGGCGAGCGCATCACGACGAACTCGCTCGACTACCGCATCCTCGCCGAGTGGATTGCCAACGGCACGCCCGCGCCGCAGCCCGGCGACGCTCGCATCGCGAAGATTGAGGTGCTGCCCGAGCAAGTGTTCCTCAAGCCGGGCGTGCCGCAGCAGTTGCTCGTGCGCGCGACCTTCGCGAACGGCGAGGTCCGCGACGTGACGCGTTACGCGAAGTTCACCAGCGCGAACAACGCCGTGTGCGTCGTGAGCGAGGACGGCCTTGTCACCGTCATGGGCCGGGGCGAAGGCGCGGTGTCGGCGTGGTTCCTCAGCCGGCTCGCGCTCGCGTCGGTCACAGTGCCGTTCGACAACAAGCTGGCTTCCTCGACTTTCACCAAAGCCCCGAAGCGCAACTTCATTGATGAACTGGTGAACGAGAAGTTGAAGGCGCTGAACGTCCCGCCTTCGCCGCGTTGCAACGACTCGGAGTTCATTCGCCGCGCGTTCCTCGACACGCTCGGCACGCTGCCGACGGCGACGGAGGTCCGCGAGTTTCTGGCCGACGCGTCGCCGAAGAAACGCGACGCGCTTATCGAGCGGCTGCTCGCGCGGCCGGAGTTCGTGGACTACTGGAGCTACAAGTGGAGCGACCTGCTGCTCGTCAACGGCGCGAAGCTCCCGCAGCCCGCAATGTGGAGCTACTACCAGTGGATTCGCGGCCACGTGGAGGCGAACACGCCGTGGGACGAGTTCGTGCGCCAGCTCGTCACGGCACGCGGCAGCACGTTGGACAATGGGGCGGCGAACTACTTCGTCCTGCACGACGACCCGACGCTGATGGCGGAGACGACGACCGTGGCCTTCATGGGCTTGGCCATCAACTGCGCCAAGTGCCACAACCACCCGATGGAGAAGTGGACCAACGACCAGTATTACGAGTTCGCCAACCTCTTCGCGCGCGTCCGCACCAAGAACGGCCCCGGCGGCGACGGCGACAAAATCATCTTCGCCGCCGCGTCGGGCGATGTGCCCGCGCTGCTCTCCGGCAAGCCGCTGCCGCCGCGCCCGCTCGACGGGCAGGCCATCGCGCTCGATGCGCCCGGCGACCGCCGCGAGACGCTCGCGAAGTGGCTCACGGCGCGCGAGAACCCGTATTTCACGCGCGCCATCGTGAACCGCGTGTGGGCGAACTTCCTCGGCGTGGGCCTCGTGGAAGCCGTGGACGACTTGCGCGTCACGAATCCGGCCAGCAACGAGAAGCTGCTCTCGGCGCTCGCCAAGTTCCTCGCCGATCAACGCTACGATTTGAAGGCCCTCATGCGCACGATTCTCCAGTCGGAGACTTACCAGCGCGGCAGCGAATCGCTGCCCGGCAACGCCACCGAGACGCGTTACTACTCGCGGTATTATCCGCGCCGCCTGATGGCCGAGGCGCTGCTGGACGCGTATTCGCAAGTCACCGGCGTGCCGACCGAGTTCCGCCGCGACCTGCGGAACGCCAACCGCGGCATCGGCGACCGCTATCCGGCGAACCTCCGCGCGTTCCAACTCCCCGACTCGAACATCGCGAGCTACTTCCTAAAAACTTTCGGCCGGGCCGACCGCCTCCAGACCTGCGAGTGCGAACGCACCGAGGAGCCGAGCATGGCGCAGGCGCTGCACATCGCCAACGGCGACACCATCAACCAAAAGCTCGCCGCGAAGGACAACGCGATTGCCAAGCTCATTGCCGCCAAGAAGACTAACGAAGAAATCCTCGACGAAGCCTTCCTCAGCACGCTGTCGCGACCGCCGATCGCCTTGGAGATATCCCGTTCGCTTAAGCTCCTTGCCGACGCGGGCGAAGTGGAGCGTCGTGCTGCGCTCGAAGACCTCTATTGGGGCCTTTTGAGCAGCAAGGAATTCC
>JBJTAU010000128.1:0-9894 GCA_046090965.1 Limisphaerales bacterium
TCTCTCCTTCTCTCCGTCTCCCCGTCTCTCCTTCTCTCCGTCTCTCTTTCCCTCCGTCTCTCCCTCTCTCCGTCCCGTCAACTCGCCCTTCGCCGCGAGCCGCAGCAACTCCTCATCCGGTGCGGAACTCCAGAGGAAGTAAGAGAGCCGCGACGCGACGGCGAAATCATCCAATGCCGCTGCATCCGATGCGCGTGTGCCGAGCGGTTCGGCGAGAAGGAGAAAGTGCGGCGAGCAGAGCGCGGCGCGGCAGGCGAGCAGCACGGCCTCCTCGAAAATGATTTTGCGGTCGAGCGCGCCGAGCGCGATCTGCACGTAGTGTTTCTGCATCTCCTCGCTGACTGGACGACGGAAGGCGCGCGGCAGAAATGCCCGCACGCAGCGTTCCGCATCCGCGCGCGGGTCCGCCGGCTCGACGCGCAGCGCCTCGTATTTGTTGCGCGACTTGAGCGGGAGATCGCCGAAGACATTGCGATAGCCGATGGGCGGGAACTCACCAAGCGGGCCTTCGATTTCGAGCCAGTGGATGACGAGGCCGGGGCCGCGATACTGATCGAGCGGTTTGCCCAGCGCGAGTTTGCCGTCGGCCCACTTGCGTTGAAACGGCAGCGTCCAGCCCTGCACGTCCACGAGGTCGTTGCGACCGAGTTCGCATTCCAATTCGATGACGACGGGCTTTTCCGGCGGTGCGTCGCGCACCGCGAGCACGTTGTTCGATTCACGTCCCCAATCCTTCGCCGCCGCGAAACGCACGGGTAGCACGCGCGCACCACGTAACGCCCGGCCTGCGGCACCGTGGCCGTGCCGAGCGTGATGTGATTGTAGGGCAGCGCGTGGACGTAGAGCGCGTCGCCGTCCACGCGCAGCGAGCCGTTGAGGTCCGCGTGACGCGACTTCGCGACGACTTCGCGCCCGGTGATGCGCTGCTTGAACGGCTGCGGGATCTCGCGCGGCACGACGAGTTTCTGCGCGCGTTCCGCCGCGTCCTGATAGCGCAGCAGATGCACGGACGACATTTCGAGCACCGCGCTCACCTTGTCGAAACCCGCCGCCGAAGTGTCCGGCGGCAGCAGATCGCGCACGCTCACGCGCGCCGCAAGCAGGTCGCGCAGCGTCGTCTCGTATTCCGTGACGTTGAGCCGCCGCACGAGCACGCGCCCTTCGGCGCGCTGCTGCGCGAGCGACGCGCCGTGCAACGACTCGCGCAACGCGCCGACGAACTTCCCGCGCTCCGTCGCCGCGGGCTGCGGCTTTTTCTCCGGCGGCATCTCGCCCTTCGCCACGCAGTCGTGGATTTTCACCCACTTCGCGAACGCCGCCGTGTCCGCGAAATCCGACTTCAACGCGGTGAGATCAAGATTCCCCTTTTTCGTCTGCGCGTCGTGGCACTCCACACAGTGCTGCGTGACGAACGGAGTCGGCTTGAACTCGGCGGCGAAGAGGCGGGGAGCAGCGACAAGCCCAACCACACCCCACCCCAGCAACGGCCGCAAGTTGGCAAGGGGCATAGGAGGTCACGCCATTTCCAAACCGCGCATCGTGCCCTTGCTCGTGGAGAATTTGTCGGTCGGCAGGCCGAGGCGTTGGAGCATCGAGACGTAGAGGTTCGCGAGCGGGTAGTTGTTCGTCGTGTCGAAGGCGAGGTGCTGGCCGTGCTTGAAGCCGCCGCCGGCGAAGAGCACGGGGAGGTTCACGTTCGAGTGCGAATTCGCGCTGCCCATCGGCGTGCCGTAGAGAACCATCGTGCGGTCGAGGAGCGATTGATTCTCCTCCTTCGCGCCGGCGAGCGCGGTGAGGAAGCCCGCGAGCGCATCGAACTGCCGCTCTTCGTGGCCGCGCAATTCGCCGAGCACTTCGGGGCGGTTGCCGTGGTGGGTGATGTTGTGGATGACGGTGGTGTCGATGAAGAGCGAGATCACGCGCGTGCTGTCAGTCTTGAGCGCGAGCTTCATCACGTCGAACGTGAGCTGCGTGCGGCGGACGAACTCCTTCGCGTCGGTGATTTCCTCCGGGGCCTTGGCGGTGACGACGGGCTTGGGCCGGTGCTCCCAATCCTGCGCGCTGTGGAGGCGGCGCTCCAACTCGCGGACGGAGGTGTAGTATTGATCGAGCCGCGCTTGGTCGGCCGACGAGAGTGAGCGGTTGAGGCGCTTCGATTGGTCACCGACGAAGTCCAGGAGGCTACGGCCCTGCTGCAACGCGGCTACGTTCGCGGCGATTTCCGCGGGTTTGCCTTGGATGAAGAGCCGCTCGAACAGCTTCTTCGGGCTTTTCTCCGACGGGATGGGCGCGCCGCTGCGGGTGTAGCTCAGGGTGGAGTTCTCGTTCGTCACGGCGAGCACGAGCGACGGGTAGCGGGTCTGGTTGCCGATTTCCTCGGCGGCAAATTGATCGAGCGAAATCCAGTTGCGGAAGCCGCCGCGCTCGGGATGCGGCGTGCCGGTGAGGAAGCAGCGCTCGGCGACGTGGCCGCCCGTGACGCCCGGATGGCTCACGCCGGAGAAGACCGTCAGTTGATTGCGATGCGCGGCGAGGCGCTCGAGATAGGGCGAGGGCGCGTAGTCGCGACCCGGTTTTTCGGGAAAGAAAAATTGCGGCAGGATGCCCATGTTCGTCTCGATGCAGACCATGCGGCGCGGCGGCGCGCTGGCGGCGGTCGCACCGAAGACGGGGCGCATGGCGTCGAGGAACGGCAGGGTGAGCGCGACGCCCGTGCCGCGCAGGAATGTGCGGCGCGCGAGCGCAGAGCGGGTGGAGACGAAGGGCGGGGTCATCAGGGCGTCGGTTGAATTGTTTGGGCACAAGTCCAGACGTCGGCCGCGAGGCAGTCTTCACTTCGAGAGCACTCGTCCAACTCCTGCTTGTGCTAGCCAGAAGCCATGACTGGCTGGCGGACCATCAGCCGGCGGCCCATGCGGATTTCTGCGCCGTCCACGATGCCGTCGGCTAGGACGAAGCCTTTGGGGGCGAAGGCGAGAATGGTGGAGCCGTGCTCGAACCAGCCGAGTTCCTCGCCTTTGCGGTAGCGGGTGTCGCAGGCAATCTCGTCCGGGCCTTGGTAGCGCGGATGAAAGACGGTTCCGATGCAGTGCAACCGGATGCTGGCGACGAGGACAGCGGCGACGGCGACGAGGGTGATTTGGTGTCCGCCTGGCTCTAGTTCGCAGCGGATGGCGGCGCGTTCGTTTTTGCAGAAGAGTTTTTCCACGCGCTTGAGGGCGATGGGATTCACGTTCCAAGTGTCGCCGGAGATGTAGGTCACGTGCCGGATGCGGCAGTCGTGGGGCGCGTGGAAGCGGTGATACATGTCGGAGCGCAGCCGGAGCGTGACGTAGCAGCCGCCCTCATATTTTGCCGCTTCGTCACCCGTCCCGAACAATTCCGTCACCGAGTAGGGGAATCCTTTGGCCTGATAAATTTGCTGCCCACGAATCACACCGCACTGTCCGACAATCCCATCGCAGGGGCTGGCAAGGACTGTCGGGTCGGGGTCAACGACGCGGGCACCGGGTTTCAACTCGCGCGTGAAGCAGTCATGGACGCTTTTGAAGCGGCTCTGCTTGGCGTCGCTCAGGTCGAGGTCGGTGAACAGCTTCCAGCCCCACAGGGACAGGTCGCGGACCAGTGGCTGCTCGATTTTGCTGAACCGCCCCATGATGCGGGTCGCGAGCAGCCGGGGGATGCGGTTGGTGAGGAGGAAGTTGAGGTCCTCCTGCTGGAAGATTCGATCGCGGAAACTTTTGGCTTTCACGGGAGCAGGCTGGGTTGGGTCCTGACCGGCACGACCAGAATTGGCGTCACGAAATCACAATGACTAGCAATGGCATGGCGATGAGCGTCCTGGCAACCGGCGCGGCGGCGTTGCTGTTGCCGCGTGTGAAACGGCGGCTGGAGCTCTCTCGCGCGAAGCACCGGTCGCTGACGGGCCATTCGAAGATGGCGAAGCGATTCGCAGCGCTGATTCCCGGCTACGCGTATGGGCCGGAGGAGTTCTTCACTGCGGATGGCGCGCCCGCGGCACTCGTGGCGCGCCGGAAGGCTGGCTTCGAGCGGCTGGCGGGCCGGTTGCGCGAGCGCCGGACGAAGTCCCTGATGCTGACAGCGGAGGCGCGGGAGCATATTTCGGACATGCAGTTCACCGGCGCGTATCGCGTGCCGTTTCAGTTCAGCCCCTACCTGCGCGAGCACTTGAAGGTTGGCGCGTTCCTCGAAGCGGCGAGCGGGGTGAAGGTGCGCGACCTCGACGGCAACGAGTATTACGATCTGCCCGGGTCGTATGGCGTGAAGGTCTTCGGCGTGGATGTCTACAAGGCTTGCATCCGCGAAGGTGCGGCGCGGGCGGAGGCGCTCGGGCCGGCGCTCGGCTCGTATCATCCGTGCGTGGCGGAGAATGCGAAGCGGCTGGGAGAGCTTTCCGGGCTGGACGAAGTTTCCTTCCACATGTCCGGCACGGAGGCGGTGATGCAGGCGGTGCGGCTGGCGCGTTACCACACGAAGCGCACGCATCTGGTGCGGTTCTGCGGCGCGTATCACGGCTGGTGGGAGGATGTGCAGCCGGGGCCGGGCAATCCCTTGAACCCGCAGCACACCTACACGCTCGAAGACATGGACCCGGCCGCGCTGCACGTGCTGCGCACGCGCAAGGACATCGCCTGCGTGCTGGTAAATCCCCTGCAAGCTCTGCACCCCAACTCGCCCGCGCCCGGCGACTCGACGCTCGTGGACGGCGGGCGCAAGGCGAACTTCAACCGCGCGGCTTACACCGAGTGGCTCAGGCAATTGCGGGAGGTCTGCACCCAACGTGGCATCGTGCTGATTCTGGACGAGATTTTTGTCGGGTTCCGCCTCGCGCCGCGCGGGGCGCAGGAATACTTCGGCGTGCAGGCAGACATGGTGACTTACGGCAAGACCATCGCTGGCGGGCTGCCCATCGGCGTGCTGTGCGGCCGACGTGAGTTGATGCGCCGGTTCCGAGAAGACCGTCCCGCCGACATCTGTTTCGCGCGCGGCACGTTCAACTCGCATCCCTACGTGATGACCGCGATGCAGGTTTTCCTCGAACGGCTCGCCTCTCCCGAGGTGCAGGCACTCTACCAAAACCTCGACGCGAATTGGAACGAACGGGCCGCCCGCCTCAACGCCGCGCTCGCGCAGGAGCAACTCCCGACGCGCGTGGCGAACCTTTCTTCCATCTGGACCGTGCTTTACGAGCAGCCCTCGCGTTACAACTGGATGCTTCAGTTTTACCTGCGCGCCGAGGGACTGGCCTTGAGCTGGGTGGGCACGGGGCGCTTCATCTTCAGTCTGAACTACACGGAGGCAGACTTCGGAGAAGTCATGAGCCGGTTCCTGCGAGCCGCGCGGGCGATGAGCGCGGACGGCTGGTGGTCGCCGGACCCCGCACTGACTAACCGGACGATTCGCCGTCGGCTGCTGCGCGAGATGTGGCGGCATCGTTTCGGCTGGTGAAGCAGTGGGGCGGGCCGCCGCCACGCGCGGGCGCGGACTTTGTTCAGGCAGGCGAGGTCGGAGGGTGATTCGCTCGCACATGGTGCATGGGGTCAATCAGTTCACCCTTCAACAGGAACAACGGCGCACGGTGGTAAAGTTTGATGTCGTGGAACGGGTCCGAGAGGATTTTCGTCATCCACACAAGGCCGGTCTGCACGTTCTGGAGGAAGAACAAATGGACCGTGCGGAAGAGCAGACCGCCCGCGCCGAGCCACAGCCACAGCATGCCCAGCGAGTGGAAGTAATTTTCCCAAGTGCCCGTCGCCGCGAAGAGCCCGAAGAAGCTGCGGTTGAAATACAGCACCACGGGAATCACGGCCCACAGGGACATCAGCACAACCTTGCGCTGGAGGTTGT
Source organism: Limisphaerales bacterium (assembly GCA_046090965.1). GTDB lineage: Bacteria > Verrucomicrobiota > Verrucomicrobiia > Limisphaerales > SXTU01 > SXTU01. The sequence continues at coordinate 5,869 of JBJTAU010000128.1, forward strand.
AGCCCACCTTGATGTCTTCCTTGTGCTCGTGCGTGGCTTGGTTCACATCATCGTAGCCGCGCGGCTCGAAGAAGAAATGCCCCGCCTGCCGGCTCGGCATGGAGATAAACCACGCGATGAGCGCCGCCCACGCAGGCTCGATGAACAAAAACACGTAAGCCACCAGAAAGCTGATGGCGCTGACAAAGTGGAGCGACTGGTTGATGCGGCTGTGGTGATAATACCGGTGGTCATCCATCCGCTGGGTGTGGAGGCAAGCGAAGAACTGATTCATATGAGAGGCGATTCGTTGTCTAGCTTTGGCAGCATTTGGTGGCGTTGCTCTTAACCAGCACAAGCTATGGTATGGATGTTACGGCAGTGCGACAGAGCCGAAACCTTGCAGCAACAAGCGGCCTTCGTCGGCGAATCGTTATCCTCCCGACAACAAAGCGTAACCTGCCCGCCGCAGCGTAGCGCCATGAGTGACGCCCGCACTGCGAAACTGCAAACCCCCGATGAAAAGCCCGTGACGAACCGGCGGCTCCGCCTCGCCATCGTCACGGAAACTTACCCACCCGAAGTCAACGGCGTCGCTCAGACCATCGCCAAAGTGGTGGAGGGATTGAACCAGGCCGGCCACGAAATCACCCTCGTCCGCCCGAGCCAGGGCGCAGCCGACGCGAAGGCCCCCAGCGCTGGCATCCGCGAGGTGTTCGTCACGGGCGTCCCAATTCCGAAATACGGTCAGCTCAAGATGGGCCTGCCCGCGATGAACCGGCTCACGCGGCTCTGGCGCGCGCAACGGCCTGACATCGTCCACATCGTCACCGAAGGCCCGCTGGGCTTGTCCGCGCTCGCGGCCGCCCGCCGGCTGCGCCTGCCGGTGGCCTCCGAGTTCCGCACCAACTTCCACACCTACTGCGCACACTACGGCGTCGGCTGGCTCGCGCGGCCCGTCATGGGCTACCTGCGTTGGTTCCATAACCGCACCGGCTGCACGATGGTCCCCACGCGCGGGCTGGCGGACGAACTCGCCGCGACAGGGTTCACGAACCTGCGCCTCGTGGCCCGAGGCGTGGACACGCGGCAGTTCGACCCGGCCAAGCGATGCGACGCACTGCGGCAATCATGGGGAGCCACGCCGGATTCGTTGGTTGTGCTCTATGTCGGACGGCTGGCGGAGGAGAAGAACCTGCCGGTGCTCCTCACCGCTTTTGAGCGAATCCGCCGTGTGCGTCCGGACAGCCGGCTCGTGCTTGTTGGCAACGGCCCGGCGCGCGGGGAGTTGGAGCGCCGTTGCCCCACGGCGGTCTTCGCCGGCATCCGCAAGGGCGAAGAACTCGCTCGCCATTACGCCTCGGGCGATTTGTTTCTCTTTCCCAGCCTCACCAAAACCTTCGGCAACGTGACGCCGGAGGCGATGGCGAGCGGCTTGGCGGTGGTGGCGTTCGACCACGCGGCCGCCGGCCAGCTCATCCAAACCACGGAGAATGGTATGTTGGCGAAACCGGGTGAGGCGGGGGAGTTCTGTGAACTGGCGGAGCGCCTGGCGCAATCGCTTGGTGAGCTCGCGCGGTTGCGACAGCGTGCGCGCCAGACCACCCTGCGCCTAGGCTGGCCGAGCATCATCCAGGAAATCGAAGCGGTTTACGCGGCCCTCCGGAAGCCCGCTTCGATCGCCGCTTCTGCTCCGGCCGGAATGGCAGCCTCAATACCGGCGCGAACGGATTTGCTCATTCATCCTGCCGGGCACGCGGCTGGTTCGCTGGTGGGTTTGAATCCAAAGTGTGAAGCGCACCGGTAGCTGCGAACAAACGGGCTCGCTCCGCAGCGCTCCAGTTGACCGCTCGCGGAATCAAGACTTTTTACCGAACATCTCCTCAGCCGCCTTGCGGAAGGCACCTTGCGCCTTGCCTCCTTCGCCGGGGAAGCCCGCGTGTTGCACGAGCCAGACGGTGATGAGGCCGCGCGCCGGGTCAATGTTCATGTTCGTCGCCAGCGCGCCGCCGTGGCCGAAGCCGCCGCCACTCACGCTGAAGCCGAGGCCGTAGCTTTCCTTCAAGTTCGGCGGCGTCTGGCGGCTGGTGAGTTCCTTCAGCGCAGCGGCGGAGAGGTAACGCTTGCCGTTCAGTTGACCGCCGTTGAGCAGCATTTGGCAGAACTTGGCGACGTCCGCGGCGGTCGAGAAGAGGCCGCCGGCGGGCATCGGGTAACGCTTCGCGCGCTCGTCGAGCGGGTAGTGGAGCTGGCTGATGGTGGTGAGCTCTAGGCCGGTCTTGGCGGCGTTTGGTTTGTGCGGGGTCGCGAGGCGGGTGAGCTGTTCCTTCGTCGGCCAGAAGGTCGTGTCCTTCATGCCGAGGGGATGGAACAGGCGGTCATCCATGAAGGCTTCGTAGCTCTTTCCGGTGAGCACTTCGATGAGCCGGGCGGCGGTGTTGATGCCGGCGTTCGAGTAAGTGTATTTCGTGCCGGGCTCGAAGGTCAGCGGAGTCTTCGCGTAGCTCGCCACGGCATCGCGGAGCGGCAGGCCGTCGAGCGTGGGCTCCTCGGCCTTCGACTTGAAGGGCAGGCCGCTGGTGTGACTGAGCACCTCGCGCACGGTGATGGGATGCGCGGGGGCTTTCAAAATCGGCTGGCCGTCCGCGCCCTTGCCGGCGTCGAGCTGCTGGCCCTTGAACTCCGGCAAATACTTTTCCACCGCGTCGTCGAGCTTCAGCTTGCCTTCGTCCACAAGCATCAGCACGGCGACGGCGGTGATGGGCTTAGACTGCGAGGCGATCCAGAAGAGCGCGTCGGTCTTGATCGGCCGCTTGGCGATGCGATCGGCGAAGCCCACGGCCTCGACGGCGAGCACCTTGTCCTTGTCCGCCACGAGTGCGACGGCCCCGGCGAGTTCCTCCTTGTCCACGAAGGGTTGCAACGCGGTGGCGATGGCTGAGGCGGAGTGGGCGGGACGCGCAGCCGTCAGCAGCAAGGCGGCGAGGAGCGGGGCAAAACCGATGGGGAAACAGATCTTCATGGCGAATGGTAGTGGGTCGGATGGCGTAGTTTCAGAGGCTATTCACAGGGGATTGCACCAGGCCGACTGGGGAGTGGGCGGCCGGATGCCGGTGCCACTCAGCTCCAGTCGGCGCGAGACTTCGTCGGCCACGCGGGCGACCGGGAGCTGCCGCAGGCAGGCCAGCGGTTCGGACCAATGGCAGCGGCTTTTCAAGCACGGAGCACACGGGAGCGGATGGCGCAGGGCGAAGGCTTCCTGGCCATACGGTCCGGTCTGGTCGGGGCGCGTCGGGCCGAACAGGGAGACGACGGGTTTGCGCAACGCGGCGGCGAGGTGCATGGGGCCGGTGTCATTGGTGACGAGCAGTTCGCAGCGGCGGAGGAGTTCGATGAGTTCGGGCAGCGTGGTGCGTCCGGCGAAATTTTCGCATCGGTCGGGCGCGGCGCGGCGGATGGTTTCGGTGAGTTGCCAGTCACCGGAACCGCCCAGCAGGGCGAACCGGAAGCGGGCGTCGCGGGCGGCAAGCTGGCGGACGAGTTCGGCGAAGTGTTCGGCGGGCCAACGCTTGTTGTCCCAGCGCGCGCCGGGGTTGATGCCGAGCCAGCGGGAACCGTCGCGCGGCCACTTCGTCTCCGCGAGCGCGACGCTTTCGGCACGCGGTGGCAACCACTCGAAGCGGTCATGCACCGGGATGTCCAGCGCGCGCGCGACGGCGAGATACCAGTCCACCGCGTGCGGCTTGTCCTTCGGGCGGGGGATGGCAAGGTCGTAAGCGAGGTGCGCGCCCTCGCGTTCGAGTTCGAGGCCGACCGTGAACGCGCCGTCGGCGAGCCAGGCGAACAGCGCGCTGCGGGCGAGGCCCTGGAGGTCAATCACCCAGTCGTAGCGCGCCGCGCGCATGGCGCGGATCTGGGCGAGACCCCGGGGCCAGTCGGCGGGCGCGCGCCAGCGCTGGCGCTCGAAGGGGAGGAGTTCGGCGAGGTCGGGATCGTCCGCAAGGAGCGGGCGCAGTTCGGCGGCGAGCCACCAGTGGACCTCGGCGT
>JBJTAU010000129.1:0-3446 GCA_046090965.1 Limisphaerales bacterium
ATCCAGCTTGGCTCCGGCAATGAAGCCGCCGCGCGTGAGGCGCTCGTGGCGTTCCCCGGCGGCCTGCATCTCGGGGGCGGCGTGAACCTCGACAACGCACGCGGTTGGCTCGAGGCCGGCGCGTCGCACGTCATCGTCACCTCGTGGGTCTTCCGCGACGGCCAGCTCGATTTCGACCGCGTGCGTGCGCTGGTGAAGGCGATCGGCAAGGAGCGGCTCGTGCTCGACTTGAGCTGCCGGCTGCGGGACGGCGACTACTGGGTGGTGACGGACCGCTGGCAGAAGTTCACCGAGTTCAAGGTGAACCAGGACGCGCTCACGCGGCTGGCAGCGCATTGCGCGGAATTCCTCGTTCATGCCGTGGACGTGGAAGGGCTGTGCCAAGGCGTGGACCTGACACTGGTGGAGCACCTCGCGCGCTGGTCGCCGATTCCGGTGACTTACGCGGGCGGTGCGCGGTCGCTGGCGGACTTGGAAGAAGTCACGTGGGCCAGCGGCGGGCGCGTGCATCTGACCATCGGTTCGGCGCTGGACATCTTCGGCGGCACAGGCGTGCGGTATGAGGACGCGGTGGCGTTCAACCGGCGGGCTTTGGCGTGAGGCAGATCCGCTTCCACGCGGAGGCGTTGAGATGCCGCCCACCCGGTCCGGCCTCCGGTGGATAACTCCGTATTGTCGCCCCCCGCCTTTCTCCCTACGTTCCGCCCATGAAGTGGCTCACGCGGCAGGAGCAGACGGTGCTGTTCACGCTGCTTTCCCTGATCCTGCTGGGGCTGGGCGTGAAGGCGTATCGAACGTCCACCCAGGCCCCGCAGTCCAACCCGCCGGCCGCCACGCGCTGACATGCAAAAGACCATCGACGTCGAACAAGTCCTCGAAAGCATCGTCGCCCGGGACACCCGCTACCCGCGCGAGGCCTACTACTTCGTCCGCGAGGCGCTGGATGTGGCGCAGCGGAAGTTCGCCAAGGCCGGCGGCAAGGCCGCGAAGGACAAGCCCGCGCACGTCAGCGGCCAGCAGCTCCTCGAAGGCATCCGCGCGCACGCCCTGGAGCAGTTCGGCCCGCTGACGCTGATGGTGCTGGAGGAGTGGGGCATCCGTCGCTGCGAAGACTTCGGCGAAATCGTCTTCAACATGGTGGAAAGCTCCCTGCTCGGCAAAACCGAGAAGGACAGCCGCGACGACTTCAAGGGCGGGTATGATTTCTTCGAGGCGTTTCGGAAGCCGTATCTGCCGAAGGCGAAATCGCAGGTGGAAAAGCCGGTGGAGCCGGTAAAATAGTCGTTGGACAACAACGAACATGGAGGTCGCATCGCCAATCAAACGGCCGCAACCTAGACTGGGGGCTCGGCTCGTCGAGTTTGGAGCTGTTGGCTTGCTGCTGGGGTGGCTTCTCTCGTGCGCTGCTGAAACAAAGGGTGTGCTTTTTGGCGGAGTGGATGCGGTTTTCGCCACGATGATTTCTGGCTGCAGCTGCGCCCTGGGACTCACTGTCGCAGCTGCAATTCTTGAGCGACGCGGAGGAGTGCTGACTTGGCTCGCGGGCTTGCTGGGAGCGGTGACTCTGTCCGTGGTCACCGTCGCCACGTGGTCGCACTTTTCCACCCGGAGGAATGTGGAACTTCTCCTCAACCCCATGTCGGTGCCCACTGACTTGCGCGTCCGCAGGGGGCAGAGATTCCTGCATGGCGCGCAGGTCCACTTCAGCGCATCGCCAGCGTTCATCTCTGCTATGATCAGCTCGAAGAAGTTGAGGGAGATTCCGGCTGCTCTGCCCGACGACGGTGAACTCGATCTATCTGATGTCTCCGCTCGGCGACAATCCGCCGAGGAGCGGGACTGGTGGCGTCCGGCCTCCATGCCTGGGGCAAAGTTCTACTACCATCATCACCAGAGTCAGGCCATCCAAGGCTGGGCGGAAGGCTGGTGGGTGAATGGCGCGACGAACGAGGTCTATGCATTCATTGGTGGATAGTCACGACTGACGAAAGCCGCCACGTCGCTTGCAATTTCCTTGCCCCTTTCGTTGCACAGTCTCGGAGGAGCCGCTACCTTCCGCGCCCTGACTATGGCCGTTGCCCGCGCATCTCATCGCTCCACAAGTTCCTCCGCCTCCCTCCCCGCCATCCCGCCTGGCACCACTGTCACCACGCTCGACAACGGCCTGACCGTCATCCTGCGCGAGGACCGCTCTGCGCCGGTCGTCTCCGCGCAGGCGTGGGCGCAGACGGGCAGCGTGCATGAGGGTCGCTTCCTGGGCGCGGGCTTGAGCCATGTGCTCGAACACATGCTCTTCAAGGGCACCGCCACGCGTCCGCCGGGGCAGATTGACCGTGAGGTGCAGGACGCCGGCGGTTACATGAACGCCTACACGAGCTTCGACCGCACGGTGTATCACATCGACGCGCCGAACACCGGCACGCGGGTCGCCGTGGATGTGCTGTGCGACATCATGCAGCACGCCACGCTGCCCGAGGACGAACTGGTGAAGGAGCTCGACGTCATCCGTCGCGAGATGGACATGGGCCACGACGACCCCGGCCGTCGCGCGGGTCGCCGATTGTTTGAAACGGCTTACACGCGCAGCCCGTATCGCTTCACGGTCATCGGCTACCGGGACAGTTTCGACACGTTGTAGCGCGAGGACATCGGCGGCTCCTATCGCGAGCGCTATGCGCCGAACACCGTCTTCGTTCTCGTCGTGGGCGACATCGTGGCCGCCGACGTGCTCGCGCAAATCAAGGAAGCCTGGGCCAAGACGCCGTCGCGTGCGCTGCCGCCGATGGTGTTGCCCGAGGAACCCACGCAGGCCGCCGCGCGCGAAGTCGTCGAGGAAGCGCCCATCGAGCTGGGCCACTTCCACTTCTCGTGGCACATCCCGGACGTGCGGCACGCGGACCTTCCCGCGCTCGACGTGCTTGCCACGTTGCTCGGCAATGGTCGCAGCTCGCGCCTTTTTCAGAACGTCCGCGAGAAGCAGGCCCTCGCGCACTCCGCCGACGCGTGGACCTACAACCCCGGCCTGCCCGGCCTCTTCGGCATGAGCGGCGTGGTGGACGCGGACAAGTTCGCCGCCGCCCGCGATGCGATGCTCGCCGAGGTCGAGAAGATGAAGGCGAAGCCCGTGTCGAAAGCCGAGCTGGCCACGGCCGTGAAGCAGTTCACCGCCAGCACGCTAGCCACACGCAAGACGATGGCCGGTCAGGCGCAAGACCTCGGCGGCAACTGGCTCGCCGCGAGCGACCTAAATTTCTCGCACCGCTTCCTCGACGCCGTGCGGCGCCTCACGCCCGCCGACCTGCAGCGCGTGGCGCGGAAATACCTCACGGCGGAAAACCGCACGCTCTACGCGCTGCTGCCCGAGGGCTCCGCGCCCAAGGCGACCGCAAACATCGAGGTCAGCAACCAAAGCGACATTACCAAGTTCATTTTGCCCAACGGCCTGC
>JBJTAU010000130.1:0-9121 GCA_046090965.1 Limisphaerales bacterium
GGCAGCGGAAGCAAGTGCCCTTTGCGGCTCATCACGGTGAAGAACACCTTGTCGAGTTTGAAGACCGCCCAGTGATGACCGTCCGCGACCAGCGAAATCATCGTGGGCTCACCGAGCTTCATCTGGCGGGATTGCTCGCCGTCGTGCAGATGGAGAGCCTGTCCCAAAGCTCGGTGACGCTGAAGTTCACCAACGGCCCGTTCATCGGCAAGATCTGGCTCCTCAACGGCGACCTCATGGACGCGGAGATGGGTGACCTTCAGGGTGAGGAAGCGTTCAAGAAGATCGTCTCTTGGAAGTCTGGCACCTTCGAGAGCCTGCCCGCCGACCCCAAGCGCGAGCGCCGCATCATGAATTCCGTCCAGGGCCTGCTGCTCGACTCCGCGCAGATGCTCGACGAGATCGCCGCCGGCGAAGTCCCCGGCTCCGGTGGCGAGAAGGCCAGGGCCAGCTCGCCGCTCGCGGAACTGGGCCGTAACCCCGGCGTCGAGTTCGTGCTCACCACTGAGACGGGCAAGGGCAAACAATTCGAGCACTTCGCCTGCGAGACTCCCGACAAGACCGCCGCATGGGCCGCCCGCGCCACCGAGCGCTTCAACCAGCTCGGCGACAAGATCAAGGCCGGCACGCTCCAGCAAATCGTCACCACCGGCCCGCAACGCGGCACCGGTCTGGCGCCCAAGGGCGAGAAGGTGCTCTGCGCCGGCTTCCAGCGCGGCCGCACCCTCGGGCAGATTTTGGAAACCCTCAAGAAGATGGCAGCGCAATGGGCCTCCTAGATTTTTTCTCCTCGAAAAAGGACGCGCCGACGCTGGACCGCCTGCCCAGTGGCAGCTTCACCGTGGACCGGGATGGCAAGGTGCTCACCTCCACGCTGCCGCACTCCTTCGGCGAGGCCAACGTGCGCGAAATCGGCAAGACCGTCATGGAGGCCATGGTCTCCGCCCGTGAGGCAAACCTGCCCATCACCGAGATGGCGATCTACTTCAGCGGTCTCAAGCTCACCGTCAAAGAGCAGCGCGGCGGGGTCATGATTTTCCTTGCCCCGGCCCGTTGACGCACACTAAATCGCCCCCCGGACGCGGCTTATGCGCAACAAGAAACTCGACCAGCTCATCCTTGAACTCGAAACCCACGTCGAGTGCTGGAAGCAGTTCAACCACTATCTGTCACTCGCCCGCTCGAAGAACTTCACCCCGGAGGACGAAACCCAGTTCCTCGAGATCAAGAGCAACATCGCCCAGGGCCTCCAGATGCTGATGAGCCAGATCGAAGGCGGCGGCGCGCCCCCGCGCGAGGAAGTCCAGGCACTCCTCACCAACGCGCCCTCCGTCCGCTACATGAGCGAACTGGCGGACAATTCCCTGCGCGGCCTCGAAAACCAGTGGCACAAGATCTTCCTCGACTGGCAAACCGTCATCGGCCAGCTCAAGGTCGAGCAGAAGAAGCTCGAGGGGCAGTCCTTCTTCAGCAGCCTCTTCGGCAAGAAGTAGGCCGCGCAGTTGAAAGCTGAAGGTTGAAAGTTGAAAGTCAGCCTTCGACGACCACTTCTTTCAGCTTTCAACTTTCACCCTTCAACTCACCTTCGAAAACTCCTCCGCGTGGTAACTGCTGCGCACCATTGGCCCACTGGCGACGTGGACGAAACCCATCGCCTCCGCGCGCGCGCCCAGCTCCGCGAACGTGTCGGGATGCACAAACTCCACGACCGGCAGATGCTTGAGCGTCGGCTGAAGGTATTGCCCCAGCGTGAGGATGTCGCAGTTGGCCGCGCGCAAGTCTGCCATCGCCGTGTGCACCTCCGCCTCCGTCTCGCCGAGGCCGAGCATGATGCCGGACTTTGTGAAGACATCCGGCCGACGCGCCTTCACCTTCGCCAGCACGGAGAGTGAACGGTCGTAAGTCGCGCGGTGGCGCACGCTCGGCGTAAGGCGGCGGACGGTTTCCAAGTTGTGGTTGTAAATCTCCGGGCTGGCCGCGAGCACCGTTTCGATGCAGTCGTCCTGGTCGAGGAAATCCGGCACCAACACCTCGATGACGATGCCGGGATTCGCCGCGCGCGTGGCCTCGATGGTCTGCCGGAAATGTTCCGCGCCGCCGTCCGCCAGATCGTCCCGCGCGACCGCCGTGATGACGACATGCTTGAGCCCCATGCGCTGCGTCGCCTCGGCCACGCGTTGCGGCTCGTCGGCTTCGAGCGCGAGCGGCTTGGCCGTCGAGACCGCGCAAAAGCCGCAGGCACGCGTGCAGCGGTCACCGGCGATCAAGAAGGTCGCCGTGCCCTTGCTCCAACCCTCCCAATGGTTCGGGCACTTTGCGCTCTCGCAGACCGTGTGCAGTTTGAGATCGTTGAGCAGGTCGCGTGTCTTCGTGAACGCACTGCTCGTGGGCAGCGAGAGGCGCAGCCATGCGGGCAGGCGCGGACGGGAGAGAGGCGGGGCCAGCAGCGAGCTCATTTCCCAAACCTGCCTTCCCACCACGGTTCCAACTCGTCCACGCCGAAGTCCGCGAGCACGTCGCCGTCAGCTTCGAGGCACGGAGCCTTGGTCTGGCCGGTGAGCTGGCGCATCTCGTCCCACGCGCGACGGTCGCTGGTCACGTCGAGCGTCTCGTGCGCGATCCCGCGCGCGGCGAACCAGTCCAGCGCATCGTCGCACCACGGGCAGCCGGGCTTGATGAAGAGGCGGAGGCGGGTGGGTTTCATTCTGGGAAGCTGGTTCAGTTCTCCGTGATGAACGTGTCCTGATGCTCGTAGCACGGCGCGCAGCAGCAGAGCAGGCGCAGCGCTTCAGGGCCGGTGTTCCAGAGCTTGTGCTTCTTGCCCGGCGGGATGGCCACGGCGTCGCCCGCGCGGACTTCGCGTTCCTCGGCCTCGATGCGCATCCGGCCCGTGCCGTGCGTGATGTAGTAAATCTCCTCCGTCTTGGCGTGGTAATGCTCCATCGTGCTGCCGCCCACCGGCACGCGCGCCTCGGCGAGGGACTGGTTGCGGATCGCCGAGTTGCGATACGCCAGCAGCTCGCGGATTTCGGAGCCATCCTTCGTGGTGAAGGCCGGCACGGCGTCGAGATTGATCACGTCCATAACCGCCGCGACGATGCCGCCCGCGGCACGACGTGGCAACGGCGGATTAGCCGCGAATCGGCGCGAAGAACACAGGGCACAGGCTAACTTTCGACTTTCATCGTCCACCACCGAACGCGCGGCGCTCTGGACGTTGGAAGTTGAGCGTTGGACGTTTCCGCCTTCGCCCCTAAACTCGCGCCATGCGACCAGTGGACATGCAGCCGATTGGCGAGGAGCTCGCCATCAAGTGGGACGACGGCACGGAGAGCTTTGTGCGTTTGGAACTCTTGCGCCGCGCGTGTCCGTGCGCCGGCTGCAAGGGCGAGGTGGACATCATGGGCAACCTCTACAAAAACCCGGACAAGCCCTACGCCGCGAATGCCTTCCAGCTCACGCGCCTCGGCATGGTCGGCGGCTACGGCGTGCAACCGCTCTGGGCCGACGGCCACGGCACGGGGATTTACGCCTTCGACTACCTGCGTCGCGTGGCCGAGTCGGCGGCGAACTGACCCATCTACTTCGTCGCGCCCGTCAGCATCCCGCGCACGTCGAGCCACTCGACGAACCGTTCCGGCCACGCAGCGTGCGGTCCCTTGTTGCTCGCGCGCAGACCGAAGCCGTGGCCCGCGTTGGAATACATATGCAACTCGGCGGGAACCTCCGCCTGCTTGAAGCGCAGGTAAGCTTCCGCCAAACCCTCCGCGATGTCCTTGCGGTCGCCATAGCCAGCGCAGAGAAAGGCCGGCGGCATGCCCTTCTTCGGTTGCACGTCGCCGGAGCGGCCGGGGTAAATGAGCGCCTGAAACGCGGGCCGGCACCCGAACTTGTCCACAGCATCTTTCGCGTCGGCCAGGCCGTTGTCATTGCGCGAGCTGACGAGCCACGCAAGTTCGCCGCCCGCGCTGAAACCCATCGCGCCGAGGCGCGCGGGGTCGACGTTCCATTCCGCCGCGCGGCTGCGGATGAGCCGCATCGCGCGCTGCGTGTCGGCCAGCGCGTGGACTTCGATCTGGTAGGTCGAGTTCGTTTCGCGCGCGAGCCGGTGCTTGAGCACGAAGGCCGCGAAGCCGCGCTCCCGCAACCACTCGCCGACGTTGTAGCCCTCGTGCTGGATCGCGAGCACGCGATGCCCGCCACCGGGAATCACCAGCACCGCGCAGCCGTTGGCCTTGCCGGGCGCGGGCAGGTAGGGCGTGAGACTGGGGTTGTGGATGCGCGAGACGCTGGTGACATCGCCCGCCGCGTTCTTCACCTGCAACTCCGGCTCGGTCTTGCCTTCGGAACCGGGCGCGCCGCCGGGCCAGAGCGGAATCTCCTTCGGCAACTCGGCGGCAACGAGGGACGCGGGCAGCAGCAGGGCGGTGATGAGCCAGATAGCGGGTTTCATGTCAGGCGAGAATTGAAGCCGATTCGCCGATGCGTTCAAGCCTGCTCCGGCCTCAGGCCGCTCACCACCTCGACGTTCGCGACACAACTTGCCACCACAGTCGGTGCGCGGACTGCCGAATCGATTGCGCCCTGGCCTTGCCGGAGTTGCCATCCAGCGCATACTCCCCGCACGATGGCTAACGCAACTGCTTCCACGCCCGCCGCCCTCGGCTACCGCATGCCCGCCGAATGGGCGCCACACGTCTCCACTTGGCTCACTTGGCCGCGCCCCGAGGGTATCAGCTTCCCGGACAAATATGACACCGTTCCGGATGTGTATGCCGAGTTCATCCGCCACCTCGTCACCGTCGAGGACGTGAACATCAACGTCTGGAACGCCGATAAGGAGGCGTGGGTGCGCGGCCTCCTCACCGACCGCAAGGGTCCGCTCGACCGCGTCCACTTCCATCACTTCCCGGCCTACGAGCCTTGGTGCCGCGACCACGGGCCGATCTTCCTCACGCGCGAGCGTGACCGCCGGCACGAACGCGCCGTCGTGGACTGGGGCTACAACGCCTGGGGCAACAAATATCCGCCCTACGATCTCGACGACGCCGTGCCCCAGCACGTCGCCAAGCTGCGCGGCCTCCCGCTCTTCTCCCCCGGCATCGTGATGGAAGGCGGCTCGCTCGAAGTGAACGGCTGCGGCACGCTGCTCACCACCGAGGCGTGCCTCCTCAACCCGAACCGCAACCCGCACCTCACCAAGGCGCAAATCGAGCAGCACCTGAAGGACTTCCTCGGCGTCACGCACATCCTCTGGCTCGGCGACGGCATCGTGGGCGACGACACCGACGGCCACATTGACGACCTCACGCGCTTCGTCAGCCCCACGACCGTCGTGACCGTGGTCGAGGAAGACCCGGCGGACGAGAACTTCAAGCTGTTGCAGGAGAACCTCCATCGCCTCCGCACGATGAAGGACCAGGACGGCCAGCCCTTGCGCGTGGTCGAGCTGCCCATGCCCGGCCGCGTGGACTACGAGGGTCAGCGCCTCCCGGCGAGCTACGCGAACTTCTACATCGCCAACGCCCTCGTCTGCGTGCCCACCTACCGCCACGCCAACGACCGCCGCGCGCTGGAGATTTTGCAGCGCGAGTTTCCCCGCCACCGTGTGGTTGGCATTGACTCCACGGAACTCATCTGGGGCCTGGGCAGCTTCCACTGCATCAGCCAGCAGGAGCCGGCATAGGCACTCGGCTGGCGGAAGTCATCGCGTCTGCGGCCAGACTTGGGCCTCCAAAAAAGAACAGCCCCGTTGGACTTGCGCCCAGCGGAGCTGCTTTGAATTGCGATGAGTGACTACTTCTTGCCTTTTTTCTTAGCGGCTTTTTTCTTGGCTGCCATTAGTCACTCACCCCCTTTCGACGCGCGCGAGCGCGTGCTGGAATCCGTTCCAAAAAGTTTCTCGCACATGGTGTGGTCTCGGCTGATGCGCATTGGAGTAACGGATTCGCCCCCGTCGCGTCACGACAAAGTTTCACTTCGCGTCATTTTTTTTTGCCGGTATCTTCGCGCGCGCGATGTCCACCGCCGCTCCTGAACCGCAGCTCACGCCCATGATGGCGCAGTATCGCCGCGTCAAAAGCGAGCTGCCCAAGGACGCGCTGCTGCTCTTCCGCCTCGGCGACTTCTACGAGATGTTTTTCGAGGACGCCGTCGAGGGCGCGCGCCTCCTCAACGTCGCGCTCACCAAGCGCGGCGTCGTGCCGATGTGCGGCATCCCGCACCACGCGTTCAACAGCTACGTCGCGCGCATCCTCCGCGCGGGCCGCAAGGTCGCCGTCTGCGACCAGATGGAGGAAGCGCGCCCCGGCCAGCTCGTCAAACGCGAGGTCACGCAAATCCTCTCGCCCGGCACGCACTTCGACGAACGCCTGCTCGCGGCAGAGCGGAACAACTTTCTCGCCGCCGTTTATCCCGCTGGAACAGTTACCGGCATCGCCGTCGTGGATTTGACCACCGGTGACTTCCGCACCACCGAGACCGAGAGTGACGCCGAGCTGCTCACCGAGCTGGACCGGCTGCGCCCGGCGGAGACGATTTACCCGGGCGAAGCCGCGTCGCTCCGCACGCAGCTCGCGGGCGCGCCGGGAATTCTCATCGGCCACGACGACTGGGTCTTCGCGCCGGAAACCGCCGTCTTCACCGTGCGCGAGCACTTCAAGGTCGCGGCGCTCGACGGCTTTGGCTTGAAGGGCCGCGTGGCCGCCACCGGCGCAGCGGGCGCGGTGCTGCACTATCTCGCGCAGCACTTGCGCCGTGACGTGCGGCATCTCACGCGCCTCACTTTCTATCAGTGCCGCGACTTCCTCGTGCTCGACAGCACCACGCTGCGGAACCTGGAAATTCTCGAACCGCTCCATCGCGACGCGCCGAGGAACACGTCGCTCTACGGCTCGCTGAACCGCACCGTCACGCCGATGGGCGCGCGGCTCCTGCGCCACTGGCTCACGCAGCCGCTCTCCGCCGTCGAGCCGATCCGCCGCCGACAGGACGCCGTCCAGTCGTGGCTCGACAGTGGTTCCGCGCTCGAAGCCTTCCGCGTGAAGCTCACCGAAGTCCGCGACCTCGAACGCACGCTCGCCCGCCTTTCCACGGGCACTGGCAACGGCCGCGACCTCCACGCGCTGAGAATGGCCTTGGAGCAAGTGCCGCCGATTAAGTCTGTAGGAGACGACGTGAGGAGTCTCGCTTCACATGGCGAATGCGGCGTGCGGGATGCGGAAGTGAGTCAGAGCCTCCTCACGTCGGCTCCTACACAAAGCGATGGATGCGCGCCGCCTTCGCTGCTCGACGACCTGTTCGCACTAGTCACCGAACTCCCCGCGCTCGTCGAGTTGATTGCTCGCGCCATCGTGGACGAGCCGCCGCTCGCGGTGAAGGAAGGCGGCCTCATTCGCGACGGCTTCGACGCGAACCTCGATGAACTCCGCGCCGCTTCGCGTGGCGGCAAGGACTGGATTGCCCAGCTCAAGCAGAAGGAAGTCGAGCGCACCGGCATCGCATCGCTCAAGGTCGGGTTCAACTCCGTCTTCGGCTACTACATCGAAATCACCAAGGCGAACCTCGACAAGGTGCCCGCCGACTACATCCGCAAGCAAACCATCGCCAACGGTGAGCGTTTTATCACGCCCGAGCTGAAGGCGATGGAAGGCAAAATCCTCGGCGCGGAAGAGCGCGCAATGAAGCTGGAATACGAGCTGTTCCTCCGCGTGCGCGAAGAAGTCATCGGCAACTTGACCGCCATCCAGCAAACCGCCGCCGCGCTCGCGCAGCTCGACGTGCTCGCGTCCTTCGCCGAAACCGCGCGGCTCTTCAACTACACGCGCCCTGAAGTCAGCGACGCCGGCCAACTGCTGCTCAAAGACGCGCGGCATCCCGTCCTCGACCAAGCGCTGACCGAGGAGCGCTTCGTGCCCAACGACACCGAACTGGCCAGCACCTCCACCGCCTCTCCTCCCTCGCCTCCATCGGGGGAGAGGGCCGGGGTGAGGGGGCAAGCCACCAACGCCGACGCGCAACCGGACCCCATCGCCCCCCATTCCGCACTCCGCACTCCGCACTCCGCATTCCCTCAGATTGCTTTGATCACCGGCCCGAACATGGCGGGCAAATCCACTTACATCCGCCAAGTCGCGCTGCTCGCGCTGCTCGCGCACACGGGCAGCTTCCTGCCCGCCGCGGCCGCCCGCGTGGACCTCGTGGATCGCATCTTCACCCGCATCGGCGCGAGCGACGACCTCGCGCGCGGGCAGAGCACCTTCATGGTCGAGATGAGCGAGACGGCGAACATCCTCAACAACGCCACGCCGCGCAGCCTCGTCATCCTCGACGAGATTGGGCGCGGCACGAGCACGTTCGACGGCCTCTCGCTCGCGTGGAGCATCGTCGAGCACCTGCACAACCAAGTCGGCGCGAAGACGCTCTTCGCCACGCACTACCACGAGTTGACGGAACTCGCCGCGCGCCTGCCTCGGCTCAAGAACTTCAACGTCGCCGTCCGCGAGTGGCACGACCAGATCATCTTCCTCCGCAAGATCGTCGAAGGCGGCACGGATAAAAGCTACGGCATCCAGGTCGCCCGCCTCGCCGGTGTGCCGAAGGAAGTCATCGAGCGAGCGAAGGTGATTTTGACCAACTTGGAAGAATCCGAACTCACGCCGGAAGGCACGGTTCGCCAAAGCCACCGTCGGCAGCAGGACCGCGAGAAACTCAAGCAGATCGAGGCGAGCCCGCAGATGGATTTGTTCGGGTGAGGCTCAACCGCCATCCTCAGGCCGGTTTCGAGGGGTGCGCCGGACTTGAAACCGGTAGCTTGACTACAGTCAATGAGGTGGCTTCCCGTTCTGGGTATCGCTTTCCGTTTTGACCTGCGGCTCCGGATGGGCTATCCAGCATCGTGCACTTCAGCGGTTCCCGTGCTCGACGATTGGCCAGTCTCGCGCTCCTCGGCGCGGCGCTGGTCGGTGGCGCGTTCGCGGCCCGCGCGGGTGAGCCCATCCGCTTCTCCGGCCGCACTGGCTCCGCAAGCGCACAAGACTTCGACCGCCGCGAGCCGCGAACGCGCCACCGACCAGCGCCGCGCCGAGGAGCGCGAGACTGGCCAATCGTCGAGCACGGGAAC
>JBJTAU010000131.1:0-6412 GCA_046090965.1 Limisphaerales bacterium
GGGTTGGTGACACCAGAAATCGGCGGTCACAGACCGCCGCTACAGTGCGCGCGGCCGCGCCGGTTCGATGTGGACGAGCACGTCGCGGACTTTCGGGAGCTGGGCGCGGAGGTGGTCCTTCACCTGATGGGCAATGGCGTGGGCGCGCTCGACGGTGAGTTGACCGTCCACTTCGACGTGGATGTCCACGTAGAGCTGCCAGCCCATCTTGCGGAGGAAACACTTCTCGACGCCGCGCACTTCGGGCACTTCAGCGGCCCGCCGGCGGACTTCCTCGACCAAGGCCAGCTCCGGGGCCGTGTCCATCAACTCACCGAACGCCTCGCGCAACAATCGCCAGCCATTCCACGCGATGACGCCAGACGCGAGCAACGCCGCCACATCGTCCGCCGCCTCGTAGCCCGGGCCACCGACGAGCGAGACCACGATGCCGATGCCGGCGAAGAGCGAGGTGATGGCGTCGCTGCGGTGATGCCAGGCGTCGCCCTTCACTGCGCTGCTCTCGACGGAGGTCGCTTCGCTGAACACATGGCGGAAAAGGGTTTCCTTCACGAGCACCACGAGAATGAGGACCGCGAGCGTCCACGGCGCGGGCGCACCGTGCGGGCGGAGGATTTCGCGGACGGAGTTGATGGCAATCCAAAGCGCCGCGAGCAGGAGCATGGTCGCGACCATCGCGGAGGCGAGCGGCTCGGCCTTGCCGTGGCCGTAGGGGTGATCCTCATCCGCCGGCGCGGAGGCGATGACGAGGCCGCGCCAGACGATGAGCGAGCTGAAGAGATCGGCGAGCGACTCGACACCGTCGGCCACCAGCGCGTGCGACTGGCCGAGGAACCCCGCCGCCATCTTGCCGACGGCGAGAATGGTGTTCACCACCATGCCGAGGAAGGTCGCGCGCAGACTGCGTTGCAGGCGGTGGTCAGACATGGATGCGGAGCCGGTGAGACAGCGGGAAAGTGGGCGGGTGAGAGTCGTGGTTAGGTGCCTGGCATGAGCTCACTTTCTCGCTTTCTCACCTGCTCGCTTTCCCCACTCAGCCCGCGATCATCGTCTCGCCGAGCTGGAGTTTCATGCGCTCGGGATCAAGGCCGTTGGCGCGGCAGAACTCGCGGTAGGCGTTGGGCGAAATTTCGCTGGGCTTGATCTCGCTGCGGCCGCCCCAGAAGACGTTCGTGTAACTGACGGTGATGCCGAGGCTGTTCAGGTGCGCGTCAATGGCCGCCTTGTGCGCGAGCACGAGCGCCTTGTCCGTGCCGTGCGCCACGCCCATCACGTTCACGTTGCGGAACTCCGGGCCGCCCTCGCGCCAATAGGCGTGGGTCATGATGTGGTGCCGGCCCACCTCGCGGCCCGCCTCGATCTCGCGGCCCGGCGGCACCGCCCAGTGGACCAGCGCGTTGAACTTCGTGACCTTCTCGCCGGTGGCGAGGGTCTTGACGTGTTCGAGGAAGGTGGAGAAGCGCCCGATGATCTTGCGTTCGTTGAAGTCGGCGGCGACTTCGAGAAAGGTCTTCAGCGGCACGCCCGCCTCGGCGGCACGCGCCGCCCACAGATCGCGGACGAGCTCCTCTGGTTTGAACTCACGCTTCACCGCTTCGAGGATGCGCCACTCCAGTTCGTTGAGCGTGACCATGGCCACGTCGGTGGCCTCGGCGGGGACTTCGGCCTTGCTGCCCGGCTCCATGCCACGACGCCGGGTGTGGCCCACGCCGAGGGCGAAGAGCTTCTTCGCCGGCATGAGCCGGAAGTGGCCGGCCCCGACGCGCTTGGCCAAATACTCGCAGTGCCTCGGCATCGAGTAGCCAGCGGGAATCTTCAGCGTGGTCCACAGCTTGTAAGTCGAGCCGGGCGTGGCGGCGTCCGTCGAGCGCGTGACGACGTGACCGGAGAAAGGGTCGTTGGCGAAGAGATCGTCGAACGCCGTGTCGAGTTTCTCCTGCGGCACCTCCCACGCCACGAGCGCGCCTTGCGCGAGGTTGGTGGCGAGTAGCGTCTGGCGCACGCGGCGGATGACGCCCGCGCGGAGCATCGCCTGGATGCGCTCGATGACCGTCTCCACCGGCAAGCCCGTCTGCCGCGCGATCTCACCGAGCGGATCGGCTTGGAAGCCCTGCAATTGGTCTTCGGAAATCGCAAGGATGCGATGATTGATCGGATCGGCGATTTCAACCGGGATGGTGGCGACGCTCATGGTTCAGTGGCTGACGACAAATGCGGACGCAGCATTCCCGAGCGGGCGGGGCGCTGCCAGTAACAATTTTGCCCAAAGCCAGCCGGATTCTGGCGCTCCCAATCAGTTCTTCTGCGCTGACCACTGCTCGGCGTAGCGCTGCAGGTCGGCTTGGCTGGAGAGGCCGAGCTTGAGGATGATGTTTTGGCAGACCATCGGGAGGGCCAGCGGTTGGTGCACGAGGCGGCGGGAGATTTCCTCGGGCTGGCAACCGGTGCCCAGGAGCCGGAGCACGAGGCGCTCGTCGTCGGTCAGTAAATCCTGGCGATTCCAAGGCTGGTTGCGGAACCGGTCCTCGATCTCCTTGTGCGCTTGCCCGGAGATTACCGGCGTGCAGAAGAAGCGGCCCGCTAGCGCGTCGCGGATGGCGGTGACGAGAAACGTTGGCGCGGACTGTTTCAGGACATAAGCAGCGGCTCCGGCCTCGGTGGCTTCCTGCACATAGCGCGGATCGTCGAAGAGTGAGAGCACGATGAGCAGCGGGCGGGGCACTTGCTTGGACAACTCGCGCAGCAGGTCGAGGCCGCCGACCATCGGCATGACGATGTCCGTGATGACGACGTCCGGCGGGGACTGCTCAATGAGGTGGAGCGCTTCGAGACCGTTGGAGGCCTCGCCGATGACTTGAAAGTCCGGCTGCGCTCTCAGGAGGCCGCGAATCCCACGCCGCACTAGGGGGTGGTCCTCCACGATGAGAATGCTGATACGTTTCACGGTGCGGGCGACTTACGGTGGCGGCTGTGCCCAGCGGCTCGCGTGCGCACGCACGTCGGCCGCGCCGGCGAGTCCCAGCTTGAGTGCGATGTTCCGGCACAGCAAGGGCAGGGGAAGGGTGGGGCGACCCAGTTGGGCGGTGATGTCTTCGTCTCGCATGCCGGTCGCCAGCAGGCGCAGCACCCGGTGCTCTTCTTGTGTGAGCAAGCTGGCGCGATCGGTGACCGGGCGTGGCTCACCCGATGAGGAGGTAGTTGCGCCCACCGAGGTGCAATCCGAAAAGAACCGGCCAGCCAGCGCGGCCCGCACGGCCGGGATGAGGTTCGTGCTGGCCGAATGCTTCAACACGTAGCCCGCCGCCCCCAGCCGCATCGCCTCCTGCATGTAGGCCGCGTCATCATGCAGCGAGAGGACGATGACCTTTGTCTGGCTCCCACTGCGGTTCAATTGGCGGAGCAAATCCAAACCACCCACACCCGGCATGACGATGTCCAGCACCACCATGTCCGGTTGAAGTTGCTCCACCAGATGCAGCGCGGTCATCCCTTCCGCCGCCTCGCCAACCACGCGGAAGTCCGGCTGGGATTGGAGCAGGGCGCGGATGCCATGCCGCACCAGCGGGTGGTCATCAACGATGAGCAGGGTTCGGCGGTTCACTGCGGGGTCGGGGGTTGAAAGTCGGCGCGGCGGAGCACTTGCGTGTCCATGGTGGAAAACCCCGGCGACCGCTCGGCCCCGGGTTTGTCGGTGGCGGGATCGGTGATGGGGAACTGCGCGAGAATGCTCGTGCCTTCGCCGGGCTTGCTGGTGACGGTCCAGGTGCCTTGCAGCAGCCGCACCCGCTCTTGCATGCCCACCAGGCCGCAACTGCCGTTCCGGCTCAATCCGCGGCTGGGATCGAAGCCCCGGCCGGCGTCTGTGACCTGCACCTGCAGCATATCTGGGCCGGCCCACAGGACCACGCGCGCCTCACGCACGCCGGAGTGGCGGGAAACGTTTGTGAGCGATTCCTGAATGGTCCGGTAGGCGGCCACCTCCAGGTCTCGCGGAAACCGCCGGCCGTCCACGCCTTCGTGCTGAAAGTCCACCTTGACCCGCGAGCCCGCGGCAAACCGGTCACAATACCAGACCACGGCGGGCACCAGCCCGAAGTCTTCCAGCATCGCCGGCCGCAGCTCCTGCCACAGGTTGCGGATGAGCTAGGTAAGCCGGGTCAGGGCGGCCCGCCCCTCCGCCATCGCCTCCGGGGCACCCGGTGCCGCCAACTCCTCGATGCTGTCGAAGGAGAACTTCAGCACCGTCAGTGCCTGGCCGGCTTCGTCGTGCAACTCGTGCGCCAATCGGCGGCGCTCCCGCTCCTGCGTTTCCAGCAATCGGCTCGAGAGCGCGCGCGACGCGGCTGCGGCCAGCTGTAATTCCTGGTTCGCGAGCCACAGTTCCTCGGTGCGGGCCAGCACCCGCTCCTCCAGTCGTTCGTTCGCCCTGCGCAACGCATCAGCCGCCTCGCGGATGCGCAGGCACGAGCGGATGCGCGCGACGATTTCCGCCGGCTGGACGGGCTTTGTGAGGTATTCGTCCGCGCCGAGATTCAACCCGCTGATGCGGCTCTGCGGCCCGATCGCCATGCCGGAAATCAGGATGACGAACACGTCGCGCGTCGGCTCCGCGCTCTTGAACTCGTGGCACAGGTTGCGGCCGTCCCCGTCCGGCAGCATCACATCTAGCAGGATCAGGTCCGGGCACTGCCGCGCAATAGCTGCGCGGGCTTCGGCAGCAGAGTGGGCCTTGGCCACCGCGAAACACTCGTCCTCCAGCACGTGCGCGAGAATCTCCACCGTTGCCACATCGTCGTCCACGATGAGAACGGGGTGCTTCGAGCTCGGCGCGTTGACCAGCGACAATTCGATAGATGGCACGTCGACGAGATACCAAAGACCACGCCCCGGGAAAAGTCGGAAACCTGATCGCCCGCCCGCATCTCACCGTTCGTAAACCTGTGCCACTGCGGTGAAGCCCCTTGCCGCTGCGCCGCTCTGGCCGGGGAATACCTCGAACTTCAGCCGCCGCCCCGGCAGCACCTGGGCGAGCGCGACGCCCTGCACGGTGTTGGCGTCATGACGGACCTGAGGCTTGCCGTCGTTGCCGAGCTGGCCCCAGATGAGCTCGAACTTCACCACCCCGTCGGCCTCACCCACTTTGGCCGGGTCGGGCGCGTTGCCCTTGATCCAGAACTGCGCGGGCTTGCCGCCGAAGTCGCCGATGCTCACGACGATTTTCGTCGGGTCGAGGTGGTGTGGAGCGAAGGCGAGGTGGCCCGTCCAAGCGCCGCGCGGGTCGGAGCGGTCGCCGGGATAGCCGCCGCTGCCCTCGCGGAACCAGTTGCCGATGAGCCGCCCGTCCACGTCGTAGTCAATCTTGCCGAAGAACGGCTTCAACTTCCGCACGTTGAGCGCGAGCAGTTGCGAACGCAGCGGCTCATTGAAGTAGTCGAATGGGTCCACGACGTGGACGCGCCACGAGTAATGGCCGTAGAGCGACGGCGTGAGGAAGCCCGGCAGC
The DNA here is from genome assembly GCA_046090965.1 of Limisphaerales bacterium. Classification (GTDB taxonomy): domain Bacteria; phylum Verrucomicrobiota; class Verrucomicrobiia; order Limisphaerales; family SXTU01; genus SXTU01. The sequence goes on from JBJTAU010000131.1 coordinate 5,504, forward strand.
CGCGTCTCTGTGTTCACCACGCCGAAGTCCAGCGACCGCCCGCCGACCTTGCCGATGACCTGGCCGGCTTTCACCGCGAGACGCACGAGCACTGGCGGCCCCATTTCCTTCCGCACGAACCGCTCGCGCAAAGATGCTTCGAGCTGGTCGAGCACGGTCTTGTCGAGCGCGGTGAGCAGGTCGAATTGCGTGTAAAAAGTCCCGCTGTGCTCGATGGTCAGCGCATAGTCGTCGTAGTTGCGCGCACGTTCGGTCGAGCCGGCGAGCTGCGTGCGGTGCCCGATGACAACAATGAACCCGTCCGCTGGCGCGAGCACGTCGAAGTGCGATTCGTCAGGGCGGAGCGGCTTGGGATAAAAGTAGCCGTGGTCAATCGGGCAGACGTGTCCGCCCACCATCAGGCCGTAGGGCACGATACGCTCGATGTCCACCAGTCGCATTGGTGCGTGCGTGAAACGCACCGGGCCTTTGCCGATGGCTTGTCCGCGACTCCACATCGCGCCCCAGTCGGTCATGCCATCCGGCCGCGTGGGCGCGTTGAAGGACTGCGGGCCGCGCGGCCCCGGCTGGCCCTGCGGCGGCTGCGCCCGTTGCCGCGCCGTTGCCGTGCCTGCGCGCGGCGGGCCGGTGACAGCGACGAGCCACGTGCCGTCCTTGAGCCTTACCGCGCCGGGGTCCGCGCCGGGAACCCGCGATGAACCTGCGCCGGCTTCCCATTTTACGCCGTCCGTGCTCGTGATCGGCCACGCGCCGGGGCCCGTGCCGAAGAACGTCAGCCGCCCACCGGCGCTCTGCCTGTGTCCCAGCCCGCGGCCCTGGCGGGGCATCGTCCGGTACGCGCCGCGCTCGCCGTTGACCCCCCCGGTGCTCCCGGCTTGATAGCCGGTGCCGCCGCGCGGCGGCACCGGC
>JBJTAU010000132.1:0-5361 GCA_046090965.1 Limisphaerales bacterium
ATCTTCTCCATGTTCGCGACGCCCGCTTCCATCTGCGTCTGCAACTCCTTCGGGTAAGTGCGCTTGTTGGCGTAGAAGTAAGTGCAGACTTCGGTGGAGATGGTGAAGCCCGGAGGCACGGGGAGGCCGATGCGGGTCATCTCGGCGAGGTTCGCGCCCTTGCCGCCGAGGAGGGCCTTCATGGAGCCGTCGCCATCGGCCTTCTTGTTGCCCCACGTGTAAACGTATTTCGTAGCTTTAGCCATAAACAGGATGTGTCAGTCTGCGTTGTTTTCGGGAATTCCCGCGAAAAATGAGGCGCGACACTAACAAGGGGCGGCAAGGTGTCAACGGGGGAGATGGCGGGTTTCTGGGCGGTCGCATCAGAAGTTGGCTTTGCAAGCGAACGAACCAGCGTGGCGTGCACGTGGCGTGGCCACCAAGGGCTGACCCGCCGAACCAGGTTTTGATGCGTCAGCCCTGCGGCCGCGGTGCTTCCCCCTTCCCAAACGTTTTTCGCTCGTGTTCACTCGCCGGACTTTATGAGCAAGACCGCTTTGTTGTTCGCCGGTCAGGGCGCGCAGACCGTCGGGATGGGCAAGGATCTGGCCGCCGAGTTTCCCGCCGCGCAGACGCTCTTCGAGCGCGCCAATGCCGCGCTGGGATACGACCTGGCGGGCGTGTGCTTCAACGGGCCGGAGGCGGAGCTGACCAAGACCGAGAACGCGCAGCCGGGAATTTTCCTCGTAAGCTGGGTCGCGCTGGAGCTGCTTCGCGCGCGGGTGCCGGGGCTGAAGTTCGCGGCCACCGCCGGGCTCTCGTTGGGTGAGTTCACCGCGTTGACCGCGGCCGGCGCGATGACCTTCGAGGACGGCTTGCGCGTGGTGCGGCTGCGCGGGCGCTTCATGCAGCAGGCCTGCGAGGCGACCAAGGGCGGCATGGCCGCCATCATCGGCCTCGACGAAGCGCCGACACGGGAAGTCTGCGCCGCAGCGGGCGTGGAACTCGCCAATCTCAACTGCCCCGGCCAGCTCGTCATCTCCGGCGAGGCGGACAAAATCACAAAGGCCTGCGAGCTGGCGAAGGCGCGCGGAGCCAAGCGCGCGCTGCCCTTGCCGGTCGCGGGCGCATATCACTCGCGGCTCATGGCCTCCGCGCAACCCAAGCTCCGCGAGGCGCTCGCGGGCATCACGCTCGCCCCGCCGGCGGTGCCGGTCATTGCCAACGTCACCGCGCAGCCGCACGGCGCGCCCGCAGCCATCGTGGACACGGTGGTTGCGCAAGTGACCGGCTCGGTGCGCTGGGAGGAGTCCGTCCGCTACTTGCTCGCGCACGGTTTCACGCGGTTCATCGAGCTGGGACCGGGCACCGCGCTGACGGGCTTCATGAAACGCATCGACAAGACGGCGCAGGTGCTCAACGTCGCCGACTGCGCGAGCCTGGAAGCGACCGTGAAGGCGCTTTCGGCGTAGCCATTCAACGCAAAGCCGCGAGGAATGGAAGAGGCCCACGTCCCCTTGCGTCTCCGCGTCCTTGTGCCTTTGCGTTAAGTCCCAGCCGTGTTCACCACCCGCGACCATACCGCCATCGCCGTCGGGCTGTTCTGCTGCATCCTCTTCTGGGGCGCGAACAACACCGGGGTGAAGTATCTCGTGCACGAGTGGCCGCCGGTGTGGATCGCGTGCAGCCGCATGTGGTGCGTCGGGGCCATCTTCTACGTGCTGCTGCGCCGGACGGACTGGTTCGGCCCGACACATCCGCTCACACCGGAGCTGCGCCGCTCCCTCTGGCGGCGGTCCAGCCCAAGCCTCGCCGTGTATGTCGTGGCGTTCACCGTGGCGCTCAAGTTCACCTCGGCGTCGCACGTCGCGCTCTGCCTTGGCACCTCGCCGGTGTGGGCGCTGCTGTGCGAGGGCGGGCCACGCGCGAATCGCGAATCACTCCGCCGCTACGGCGCGGCGGCACTGGCCTTGAGCGGGCTGGTGTTGCTGTTCTGGCCGAAACTGCAGGCGGGAGGCGGCGATTGGCGCGGTGATTTGCTGGCCTTGGGCGCCAGCTTCCTCTGGACGCTTTACGGCCGCCACTGTCGCGAACTAGCGCAGACGATGAGCGGGGCGGAGATCACCTCCGCCACGATGTGGCGCGCGGCGGCGTGGCTCACGCCGGTGGCGCTGTGGGAGATCGCGAGCGCCGGCCTGGCCTTCAGCTGGGGCTTGGTCGGAGTGCAGGCGTATTGCACCATTTTCGGCGGCGTCATTTCCTTCGCGCTCTACAACAACGCGCTGCGGCACTGGCCGGTGAGCCAGGTCTTCCTCTTCGGCAACCTCATCCCCGCCAGCACGATGCTCTGGGCGTGGCTGCTGCTGGGCGAACCGGTGACGCCCACCTTCTGGGCGGCGATGCTGCTGGTGGCGGCCGGCGTCGCCCTCGGGCAAAGGCGGCCACCCGCCTCCCCCGAAAACTAGTCCGTGCCTTGCGCCCGAGGGGATACGCAAAAGCGATCGGACGAAAGCCCATCCACCCTGGCAGCACTGAACATCGCTGAGGCGTATTAAGTTAGCCACGGCTAATTTTAATTCTTGACCCAATTAAAGCTGCCGATACCTTGCCAACGCCGGTGTCAGCCCCGTGTGCTGCACCAACCTGGAAAATGAACATGAAATTGATCCGCGGCCGTTTGCTTCACGGCACATTGTTCCTCGCCTTGGTCGCCTTCGGCACCGTCCGAACCGCCGCCGCCGAGCGGCCCATCCGTGTCACCACCACCGTTTCGATGGTCACGGACCTCGTGAAGCAGGTCGGCGGCCACCGGGTGGAGGTTGCCGGCCTCATGGGCGCGGGCGTGGACCCGCACCTCTACAAGGCCACCGCAACGGACGTGACGAAGCTCCAGCAGGCCGACGTGATCTTCTACAACGGCCGCGTGCTGGAGGGGAAGATGACCGACATCTTCGCCAAGCTCGCGCGCACGAAGCGGTTCGTTTACCCCGTCAGCGAGGGCATTCCCGAGAAGCGCCTCCTGGAGCCGCCGGAGTTTGAAGGCCATTACGACCCCCATGTGTGGTTTGACGTGGAGATGTGGGCGCTGTGCGCGCAGACGGTGGTGAAGGGCCTCACCGAGTATTCGCCGAAGGACAAGGCGCACTTCGAGCAACGCGGGAAGGAAGTCGCCGCCAAACTCCGCGCGCTGCACGAGTGGGCGCAGAAGAAGGCTGCCGAACTGCCGAAGGAAAAGCGCATCCTCGTCACCAGCCACGACGCCTACAACTACTTCGCGCGCGCGTTTGGCTTTCAGGTCGTCGGCTTGCAGGGCGTCTCCACCGTCACCGAGGCCGGCCTCGCGGACATGGCCAAGCTCGTGGACTTCATCAAGAAGAACCGCGTGAAGGCCATCTTCGTCGAGTCGAGCGTTTCGCCCGCGACCATCCAGCGCATCGCCAAGGACGCCGGCGTGAAGGTCGGCGGCGAGCTCTTCTCCGACGCGATGGGCACGCCCGGCCAGATGGAGAACGGCTACGACCTCGGCACCTACGAGGGGATGATCAAACACAACCTCACGACCATCGTGGAGGCGCTCAAATGAACCGACTTGGCTTCTTGCTCGCGCTCTTGTCGTTGTTCGGAAACGCCGCGCTCGCTGCCGATGCGCGGCCGGACAAGTCGCAATACCACCTGTTCAACCCCACGCCGCCGCAGTGGCTGCGCGAGATGGCCACCGACCGGCCCGACAAGACCGAGTCGCCCTACACCGTGGACGCCGGGCATTTCCAGATCGAGTTGGACCTCGCCACTTACGCCTACGACAAGCACAACCCCGCCCGTGACGGCACCCTCATCCGCACTTGGAACATCGCCCCGATGAACCTCAAGGTCGGCCTACTGAACAACGTGGACGCGCAGTTCATCATCCAACCGCACACGCGCGTCCGCACCTCCGACCCAACCGCCGGCGTGACGCGCCAGCGCGGCTTCAACGATTTCATCACCCGCGTGAAGTTCAACCTCTGGGGCAACGATGGTGGCGACACCGCGTTTGGCTTGATGCCCTACATCAAGCTCCCCACCAACCAGGACCAGCTCGGCAACCGCAGCGTCGAAGGTGGCCTCGTCGCGCCGTTGACGGTGGAACTGCCCGCCGGCTGGAGCCTTGGCACGATGGCGCAGCTCGATCTGACGCGCGACACGCGCAGCAGCGGGCATCATCCCGAGCTCATTGCTTCGGCGAGCTTCAGCCACGACATCGTCGGCGGACTCGCGGGCTACGCGGAGTTTTTCCAGAGCCTCAGTCTCGAACGCGGCGCGCCGTGGGTCGCGACGGTGGACTTCGGCCTGACTTACGCGCTGACGAAAAATCTCCAACTCGACGCCGGCATCAACCTCGGCGTCTCGCGCGCGGCGGATGACTGGAATCCGTTCGTGGGGATCTCGTGGAGGTTTTGAAGCGCACCACAAATGGAACCCGACTTGCCGCAAGAGAACGCAGAGTCCGCAAAGAACTTCTTGCCTGACCTTTCCTTTGCGCGCTTTGCGTCCTTTCGCGGCTAAATATCTTCGAACATGGCCGACGCCCCTCCACTTGAAATCCACGACCTCACGGTCGCCTACCACAAGAAACCCGTCCTGTGGGGCGTGGACCTCGCCGTGCCGCCGGGCAAGCTCGTCGGCATCGTCGGGCCCAACGGCGCGGGCAAATCCACGCTCATCAAGGCCGCGATGGGTCTGCTGCCCGTCAGCAGCGGCTGGGTGAAAGTCTTTGGCGAACCCGTGGCAAAGAATTTTCGCCGCGTCGGCTACGTGCCGCAGCGTGAGTCGGTGGACTGGGATTTCCCCGTGAGCGTGATGGACGTGGTGCTCATGGGCCGCTACGGCAAGCTGGGTTTGCTCAAGCGCCCCACCGCCGCGGACCGCGACAAGGCCCGCGAGTGCCTCGACAAGGTGAAGATGCTGCCCTACGCGAACCGGCAGATTTCCAACCTCAGCGGCGGCCAGCAGCAGCGCGTCTTCCTCGCCCGCGCGCTGGCGCAAGAGAGCGACCTTTACTTCATGGACGAGCCGTTCGCGGGCGTGGATGCCGCGACCGAGGCCGCCATCATCGCGCTGCTGCACGAGCTGCGTGCCGCCGGCAAGACCCTGCTCGTCGTCCACCACGACCAGCCCACCGCGCGCAACGACTTCGACATACTACTGCTGCTGAACATGCGCGTCGTCGCCTTCGGCCCGACGGAGGAGGTGTTCAACTACGAGACCTTGCAGAAGACGTATGGCGGTCGGCTGACGATTTTGAGCGAAGTTGCGGAAGCGGTGCGGGTGAAGGGCTAAAGAAAAGGATAGAAGAGAGAGGCTAGAGACTAGACTGAACACACTACGCGCATGGCCATCATC
>JBJTAU010000133.1:0-3765 GCA_046090965.1 Limisphaerales bacterium
CTACCGTTCCCTCCTCGCCACGAGCCTCTGCTACGGACTCGGGCTCGTGGTCCTCCGCGAGACGGACGTGAACGTCACCGCGATGACCATCCTGATGCAACCCGTCGCGGGCGTGCCCGTGGCCGTGCTGTGGCTCGGCGAACCGCTGCACGCCGGCCACCTCTGGGGCAGCCTCGCAATCATCTTGGGACTGGTCATCGGGCTGTATGCGAAGCCGGCGAAGTTCGCCGCTGGGGAAACCCGGTGAAGCCGAGTTGCCAAGCTTGGCGCACAGCTTCAGCAGACCGGCAAGCAAAAGGCGGACGGATCACCGTCCGCCTCGCGCGTTCTTACCGCCCCGCCCCGCTCAACTCGTGGGCGGCGGGGTGTTCTTCTCCGGCTTCTTCACGGGCGGCGAAGTATCCACCGTGAAGCCCCACACGCCCAGCGCCTGCTCATTGCCCTTGTTCAATCCCAGCAGCACATCCCGCGCGGCCGTCACGCACCCGGCGTAGGCGCGTTGCGCCAACGCTGGGCTGAGTGAATAGAATCCGTGCCGGATACCGGGCGTCGTGATGGGAACCAGCTGGACGGCTCGTTCAGCCATCCCAACGGGATGGCTTTCACTCAGCCCAGGGTTGCGCGGCACGCGCTACCCTGGGTCGTCCGTCGGTAATATCGGCAACCCTGAAGGGGTTGCATCACTCACCGTCCTCGCCCATCCTGCGCCCATGCCACAATCGCTCGGGAAGATTCTGGTGCCCACGGTTTTCTCCACCAAGGACCGCCGGCCATTCCTGCGGGACGCGGAGGTGCGCGAGGAATTGCATCGCTACCTGGGCGGAATCCTTGCTGCGCACGAGTGTCAGCCCATCATTGTCGGGGGCGTGGAGGACCATGTGCATCTGTTGTGCGCGTTGTCGCGCACCTGCACGGCGGCGGACATGGTCCGGGAGGTGAAACGGGGTTCTTCACTGTGGGTGAAGACCAAGGGGCGCGAGTGGGAGTAGTTCGCGTGGCAGAGCGGCTATGGAGTTTTCTCCATCGGCAATTCCAAAATCGAGACGGTGAGGAGCTACATCGCGGGACAGGAGGAGCATCACCGGAAGGTTTCGTTTCAGGAAGAGTTCTGGCAGTTGCTGCGGCGCTACGACATCGCCTTCGACGAGCGGTATGTGTGGGATTGAGGCAACCCTTTCAGAGTTGCCGGATTCATCGGGTTCGATACCCAGCGTAGGCGCGGTGCGCCAACGCTGGGCTGAGTGAGTGGAATCCTTTCAGGATTCCCATGGCTGGTGGAGCATGGTCCGTTCAAACGCAGGCAATGGAATGGCGTTCGTCCGTCCGGAAAGCAGAGGGCGGAGGGTTGCCCGTCCGCCTTTCGCGGAATCAGATGGAGGACGCGCGGCAGCGCGTCCCTACCTCAGTAGCGGTAGTGCTTGGGCTTGTAGGGGCCTTCGACGGGCACGCCGAGGTAGTCGGCCTGGGCTTTGGTGAGCTTGGTGATCTTCACGCCGATCTTCTCGAGGTGGAGGCGGGCGAGTTCTTCGTCGAGCTTCTTGCTGAGGCGATAGACGCCGACTTTGTAAACGTCCTTGTTCTTCCAGAGGTCGAGCTGGGCGAGGGTCTGGTTGGAGAAGGAGTTGCTCATGACGAAGCTCGGGTGGCCGGTGGCGCAGCCGAGGTTCACGAGGCGGCCTTCGGCGAGCATGAAGATGCTGTGGCCGTCGGCGAAGGTGTATTGGTCCACCTGGGGTTTGATGTTCTTGCGCTTGACGCCCTTGGCGTTGTTGAGGCGGTCCACTTGGATTTCGTTGTCGAAGTGGCCGATGTTCGCGACGACGGCCTGGTCTTTCATCTTCGCCATGTGTTCCAGGGTGAGGATGTCTTTGTTGCCGGGGGTGGTGATGTAGATGTCGGCGCGGCCGAGGGTGTCTTCGATGGTGGTGACTTCGTAGCCTTCCATCGCGGCTTGGAGGGCGCAGATGGGGTCGATCTCGGTGACGATGACGCGGGCGCCCTGGCCGCGGAGGGATTGGGCGCTGCCTTTGCCGACGTCGCCGTAGCCGCAGACGACGGCGACCTTGCCGGAGATCATGACGTCCATGGCGCGGTTGAGGCCGTCCACGAGGGAGTGGCGGCAGCCGTAGAGGTTGTCGAACTTGGACTTGGTGGTGGAGTCGTTGACGTTGATGGCGGGGACGAGGAGCTTGCCTTGTTCGAGCATCTGGTAGAGGCGGTGGACGCCGGTGGTGGTCTCTTCGGAGACGCCTTTCCAAGCGGAGACGATGCCGTGCCAGTAGCCGTTGCCGCGTTTTTTGGCGATGGCTTTGAGGAGGTCCTTGATGACTTTGACTTCGTGGTTGTCCGACGCGGTGTTGACCCAGCCGTCACCGTTTTCGAGTTCGTAGCCTTTGTGGATGAGGAGGGTGGCGTCGCCGCCGTCGTCGACGATGAGCTCGGGTCCGAGGCCGTTGCCGTGGTCGAGGGCGCGCTCGGTGCACCACCAGTATTCTTCGAGGGTCTCACCCTTCCAGGCGAAGACGGGGATGCCGGCGGCGGCGATGGCGGCGGCGGCGTGGTCTTGGGTGGAGAAGATGTTGCAGCTCGCCCAGCGAACGGACGCGCCCAGGGCCGCGAGCGTCTCAATGAGGACGGCGGTCTGGATGGTCATGTGGAGGGAGCCGGTGATGCGGACGCCCTTGAGGGGCTTGTCCTTGGCATACTTCGCGCGGATGGCCATGAGGCCGGGCATCTCGTGCTCGGCGATGTCGAGTTCCTTGCGGCCCCATTCGGCGAGGGTGATGTCTTTGACTTTGTAGTCGGGTTTGGTGGTTGGTTTGGCCATAGAGCTAAGAGTTTTCAGTTTCTAGTTTTCAGTTTTCAGCGGGAAGTCTTCGGCGTAAGGGAGCGGATCAGCCCTTGGAGCATGGCGGAGATTTCGCGGCATTCCTGCACAAACTTGTCCGCCGTGGGCTTATCCAGAACGTCAAGTTTGGTAGCCAGGTAGCACTGGGTCCGCAATTCAGCCGCCGAGCCCTTGGCAATGCGAAGGAAGCGGATGAAGTCCAAGCGGCTATCCCGCTCATGGCCCTCGGCAATGTTCGACGGCACCGAGATGGCAGCGCGGATCATCTGGTCGCGGAGGGCGAAGTTGCGGGTGTTCTCAAGAGCTTTCGTCACATCAACTGCCAATCGGCAAGCACGTTTCCAGACTTCGAGTTCTTCAAACGACTGGTAGGCCATGATCAGTTTTCGGTTTCAGGTGGATCGTTTTCAGGATTTCTCACTGAAAACTGAAAACTGAAAACTGAAAACTGAGAACTGCTGGGTTACTTTACGGCCTTCTGCAACGCGCCGAACTTGTCCGTGGCTTCCCAGGTCAGGTCTTTGTCGCTCTTGCCGAAGTGACCGTAGTTCGTGGTCTTGCTGTAAATTGGGCGGAGCAGCTTGAGCTGGGCGACGATGTCGGCCGGCTTGAAACTGAAGACCTTGCAGACCGCATTGGTGATGGCTTCGTCGGACAGGCCTTCGCGGGCGGTGCCGAAGGTGTTAACGTAAACGCTGACCGGGTCGGGGTAGCCGATGGCGTAGGCGAACTGGATTTCGGCGCGCTTGGCGAGGCCGGCGGCGACGATGTTCTTCGCGACGTAGCGGCCCATGTAAGCGGCGCTGCGGTCCACCTTCGAGGGGTCCTTGCCGGAGAAGGCGCCGCCGCCGTGACGGCCGTAGCCGCCGTAGCTGTCCACGATGATCTTGCGGCCAGTCAGACCGGTGTCGCCCTGC
>JBJTAU010000134.1:0-5272 GCA_046090965.1 Limisphaerales bacterium
GCCCAGTGGACCCCGCCCAGCGCTGAGGACCGGGCGAAGCAAAAGGCCGGCAAAAAGGCGGAGAAGAAGAAAAACTAGCCCGCCCGCGTGGCCCATAGCCGTGGGGCCAGACGTGCTCAGAGAAACTCCGCAAACCGATCCTCCTTCGGCCATGCTTTCACCGCGTCGGCGGCGCGGTGCATGGCGGGGTCAATCGCGGCGTCGGGCAGGTTCGGAATTTCCTGCCGTTGGTTGAAGAGCACCGCCCAGGCAAGGCCGTCCCGGCGACGCACCAGCAGCGTGCGGGTGCCCGGCAGGCTGCCGGTGTGCCAGTAGTTCGCCTGCCCCGGCTGACCGGGCGCAGGCCGGACGCTCCAGCCGCAGGCGTAGAAGGATTCCTTCAACGAGCCATCCGCGTTGCGCGACACGGGCGCGGGCGGTGCGGCGTGGAGTTCCTGCCACGACGACGGTTTGAGCAACGGGCACTTCGCCGGGTCGCGCAGCGCAGCGGCGAAGCGCGCGAGGTCAACAGCACTCGCCAGCCAGCCGCCGTGCGCGTCCATCGCCTCCAGATTGACGCCGCCGTAGGGCCAGGGAACCTTCGCGGGCGTGCCGGGGAAAAGACTCTCGGCCGTGGCGTTGTCGGGCGTGTGGTAGTGGACCTCGCGCTCGGCGCGGTGCGCCGCCAGCGTGCGGCCCAGACGCATCGCCCGGATGCCACAGGGGGCAAGGACGGAGTCCTTCACGAACTGCTCGTAGGGCTTGTTCGTCACGAGTTCTATCAGGCGACCGAGCATGCAGTAGCCGAAGTTTGAATAGGCGTAGCGGGTGCCGGGCTCGAAATCGAGCGGCTGGCCGAGCATGAACTTGATGACGGCATCGGCGCTCGCCGGGACCGGCGTGCCGGTGGCGGTGGCGATCTGACGCGAGCGGAACATCGGGTCGAAGCTCTTGTCGCGGTCCCAGCCGCCGGTGTGCTGGAGGCAGTGTCGGACGGTGATCTGCTTCCAACGCGCGTCGGCCTGGCCGCCGGGCGGGAGGACGGCCCGGTGAGGCAGGAGGTCGATCACGCGCGTGTCGAGCGTGAGCTGGCCGCGCTCGACGAGCTGGAGCACGGCCACGCCGGTGACGGGCTTGGAGATGCTCGCGATGCGGAAGAGCGAGCCGACTTCGACCGGGACTTTCTTCTCCGCGTCCGCCCAGCTGAAGCCGCGCGCGTGGACGAGCCGGCCGTCCTTGACCACGGCGAGCGAGCCGCCGGGGATTTTCCGCGCGGCCATGAACTCCCCGACCTCGCGGTCGAAACTGGCCAGCGGCCCATCCAGCGCAGCCGCCCAGGCGTGCGTGGCGGCGGCCAACGTGGTGGTGGCGACGAAGCGGCGGCGGTGCATGGCAGGGGTTTGGGCGAAGCGGTGCCGGGACGCAAGCGGGAAGAAAGGCTTGGCTTTGCGCGGCGCGTCTGGCAGACGAACAGCCATTACAACCACGCACTACCGGCCTCCCACCTCATGAAATGGTTTTACGCCCAAGGTTCCGAGCGGTTGGGCCCGGTCCCGACGGAGCAGTTGCTGGCGTTGAGCCGGGACGGCGTGGTGACGGATGGCACGCTGGTCTGGCGGGACGGCATGGCGGAATGGCAGGCGTTCGCGACAGTCAAGGCCTCGCTGCTCCCAGCGCCTCCGGGCGGGCCACCGAAGTTGACAGCCGCGCCGGCCGCGACATCGGCCGGGACCTCACGCCTGACGATGAAGCAACTGCGCGACAAGTCTGAGTCCACCGCGCTGGCGTTGCTGTATGTGGCTGCGATCCCGATGTGCATCCTGTTGCTGGTGTTGATCGTCGTGAGTTACGGGGCCTGGCTGTTCATCCTCCTCTTCTTCTGGTTCGCGCAGGCCATCGGCAAGTGTTGGTTCGCTGCGCACCTGCGCACGAGCGCGGTGCGGGTGTCGGAGCGACAGTTTCCGGAGCTGCATCGGGCGGCGCAGGAATGCTGTGCGAAGCTCGGCCTGCCCCCCGTCGAGGTTTACGTCATGCAGGACACGGTCTGGAATGCGTTCGCCATGAAGCTGCGCGGCCGCCGGACGGTGGTGCTCTTGTCTGGCGCGGTGGACGCCATCCTGCTGAAGGGCGACTACCAGCAACTGAAATGGGTGGTGGGCCACGAGATCGGCCACCACGCGGCGGGGCACTTGGACTTGTCACGTCGGCTGGCGAACCTCGGCGCATGGTTCGTGTGGGGCGCCCTGTGGCATTCGCGCCGCGCGGAATTCACCTGCGATCGCATCGGCCTTTATTGCACCGGCAGCCTCCTCGCAAGCCAGCGGGCGCTGGCCAGCGCCACGGTGGGCGCGCAACTGGCGTCGCAACTCGACCTGGCCGAGGCGCAGGCACAGTGGGCGGCGCACTCCAAGGAATTCTTCGTGCAGTATCGAACCCTGTATTCCACTCACCCCGCGCTGCTCTGCCGCATGGAAGCCTTGTCCAAGGCGGCGGCGGAACTCGGCGTGCCTGCATGACGGCTCCGGTCACAAATCCCCTCCAACCATGAACTGGTAGTACGCCCTCGGACAACAGCAGAACGGCCCCGTCGCCGAAGATCAATTGCACGCACTCGCCAAGGACGGTGTCGTGACAGGCGAAACGCTGGTCTGGCGCGACGGCATGGCGAACTGGCAGCCCTACCGCACGATCAGCGGAGCGGTGTCAGCCCCACCGCCCGCGCCACCGTCGAGCGCAGTTGCCCCCGCGACTGCCACCACGACCGCCGCCGCGCCCAACGAGTTGACCGAGCAGCAGGTGCTGGAACGGGAATACCGCGTGGAGATCGGCGAAGCGTTAAACAAGTCTTGGCAAATCTTCACCGCCAATGCCGGCGTCACCATCGGCGCCTGCATCGTGCTCTTCATGGTGATGGTCGGGGCGGCAATGTTGGGTGGCCTGCTTGGCCTTCTCATTCCCTTTGTGAACATCCTCATCAACATGTTCCTGAATGGAGTGACCGTCGGCGGCGCGCTCATGTTCTTCGTCGATATGCACCGGGGAGCAGCGGGGCAATTCAATCGCGTGTTCAGCGGTTTTGGTCCGCGTTTCTGGCAGCTTGGCTTGGGATCGCTCGTGCAGGGACTCATCAATCTGGCGCTCATCGTGCCCGGCGTGGTGCTGGCCGTTGTGCTGGGCGCGTTCTCGATTTCGAGCCTCAAGGCCGGACGGATGCCGGAACTGTCGGCCGGCGCGCTGGGAACCATCGCACTCATCGCCGCCGTGGTCTTCATCGTGGTGGTTTACGTGAGCGTTCTTTGGACCTTTTCCTTCCTGCTGGTGATCGACAAGGGTTACGACTTCTGGCCCGCCATGCAACTCAGCCGCCGGATGGTCAGCCGCCGCTGGTGGATGACGTTTCTCTTCATGTTCGTCGGCGGGATCATTTCAATGCTCGGCGCGTTTGCATGTATCGTGGGCCTGCTCGTCTCCGTGCCGGTCTTCTACGGCATGTATGCGTATCTCTACGACGCAAACTTCCGCGACCTCGCCCCGGCACGGCGGGAATAGTCCCTCAGCCGCCGCCCCATGCCCCTGCTGGAAATCCGCGACCTCAAGAAAGCCTACGCCGCGCCCGACGGCGGCACGCACGTCGTCGTGGATGTGCCCGACTTCAAGTTGGAGGCACAGGCGCAGGTCGCTCTCAGTGGCGAGAGCGGCTCGGGCAAGACAACCTTCCTGAATCTCATCGCCGGCATCCTCGCGCCTGACACCGGCTCCATCAAACTCGCCGGCCAGGAACTCGCCGGCTTGCGCGAGTCCGCGCGCGACCGTGTGCGCGCCACGTCCATCGGTTACATTTTTCAGACCTTCAACCTGCTTCAGGGCTACACCGCGTTGGAAAATGTTTTGCTCGGCATGAGTTTCGGCCCCGGCGCTGACCGTGAGTTTGCGAAGACGCTGCTGAAGCGCGTCGGCCTGGAGGCGAAGTTGAACCACCTGCCGCGGCAGCTTTCCACTGGCCAGCCGCAACGCGTCGCCGTCGCGCGCGCGCTGGCCAACCGGCCCAAGCTCGTCCTCGCGGACGAACCGACCGGCAACCTCGACCACGCCAACGCCCGCGAAGCGCTCACGCTCATCCGCGAAGCCTGCCGCGAGAACGGCGCGGCGCTCCTGCTCGTCAGCCACGACCGCGAGGTGCTCGCGCAATTCGAGAGCGTGCAGGAGTTGGCTAAACTCAACCGTGCGGCAGCGCAACCCGTGGCATGACCCTTCCGCTCATCGTCGCCAAGTCGCTCCGCCAGCACCTGCTCTCGACGGTGGTCACGGCGCTGTCGCTCGCGCTCGCGGGCGGGTTGCTCATGGCGGTGTGGGTGGTGAAGACGCAGGCCAACGACACGTTCACCAAGCAGAACGCCGGTTTCGATGCCGTGCTCGGTGCGCGCAGCGCGAAGTTGCAGCTCGTGCTCAACGCCATTTTCCACCTCGAAGCCTCGCCGGGAAATCTCCCGTGGGCCGACTACGAGGACATCGCGAAGAACTCTGCCGTCGCGCTCGCGCTGCCCATCGCCGTGGGCGACAACTACCCCCGCTACCGGCTCGTGGGCACGACGACGAATCTCTTCGCCGTCGAGCACGCGCCGGGGCGGAAGTATCGCGTGGCCGATGGCGAGGCGTTCATGCCGGGCTACATGGAGGCGGTGCTGGGCAGCTTTGCGGCCCGGCAGTTGAAGTTGAAGGTGGGCGACAAGTTTCAGCCTTACCACGGGCTGAACTTCGACCCGACCCAGCAGCATGAAGAGCAATACGTCGTCACCGGCATCCTCGAACCATCCAACACGCCCGCCGACCGAGTCATCTGGATCCCGCTCGAAGGCGTGCAGCACATGAAGGGTCACGATGCCAAGACGGCCACCGAGATCAGCGCCGTGCTGGTGAAGCTCAAGAACCCCATCGCCGGACGCGGACTGGAGCTGATGTATAACAAGCAGGGCAACCGGCTGACGTTCGCGTGGCCCATCGCGCAGGTCGTGTCCGAGTTGTTCAGCAAGATCGCGTGGTTCGACCGCGTTTTGGAAATGGTCGCCTGGCTCGTGGCTGTGGTGGCGACCGGCTCCGTGCTGGCGAGCATCTACAACTCGATGAACGAGCGCCGCCGCGACATCGCCATCCTGCGCGCGCTCGGCGCGCGAGCGCACACGATCTTTTGCGCGGTCGTCCTGGAGTGCGCGGCCATTGCGGCCCTGGGAATGTTGGCGGCGTTCGCGGGGTATGCGCTGATCGCGGCCATTGCGGCGGGCCTCATCCGCGCGGC
>JBJTAU010000135.1:0-4935 GCA_046090965.1 Limisphaerales bacterium
CCCGCGCAAGGGCAAATACAAAGACGCTCCCCCGTCCCCGGCAGATTACCGCAAGCTCGCCACGCGCGTCGTGGACCTCCACCCCGTGACCATCGCGCAGAACGCGCGCACCAGCGGCGGCGGCAACGTGACCCTCGTGCCCAAGCAGGCCATCACCGTCGGCCCGGTCGAGACCTGGCTCGCGGAGAAGGTCTCCATCTGGCACGCGGGCTGTCACGACAACCCCTTCGGCCAGCGGCTCACGGCGTTCATGATCGCGAACAAGATCGTGGACAGCGCCGTGCCGATGTCCCTCCTCGCCGACCACCCGAACGTGCAGTTCAACTACTACCGCAAGGGCATCGGCTCCTGCGACGTGGAGATGCACTGAGGAAACTGGATTGATAAGGAAGGCAAGAAGGCAGGAAGAATCTGACTACCCCCGATGCCTGCTGACGAACAAGGCAGGAGCGCCCCTAACCGGCGGGCTGCGCTGAAGTTCAATGTTCTTGCCGCGCTCTTCGCGATCACCTGCGTGCAGGTGCTTTGGTTAGCCAAACCAACCGGCCCTCCTCAGCCGGAGTATGGCGGACGCACCCTGACTCAGTGGCTTGAGCTCTCTGAAAAGAGTTTCGGCGATCCGTCTCTCCGGAGGGATTATGTGGAAGCGATCCGGAAGATCGGCACGAATGGCATCCCGCTTCTGCTCCAAATGATCCAAGCACCGGAAGAGCCGTGGCGGACTACGGCAAACATCTGGTTTGATAGGTTGAAGCTGACATGGGTCATGCAAAAAAGTGCTGACTGGAAAATCGATCATGCTGAAACCGCTTTCGAAGTCTTAGGCCCCAGGGCGAAGAGTGCCTTACCGGAGTTGCTGGCCATCCTGAAGCACAATCACACGAGTCGTGTTCGGCTGGCGATCATCAGGTCAATTTTCCGCCTCGGCCCGACGGCCGAGGATGCTATACCTGATTTAATCATCATGACTCGTAGCAGCCATTGGACCGAGCGTTATTGGTTGTGTAGTGCCTTGGGTCAAATCGGAATCCAACCAGATCTTACGGTTCCAGTCTTGACCGACCAGTTACAGGACCCGGATCGGCGGATGCGTCGTGATGTGCTTTTACAACTTAAGGAGATGACAACAAACGCCGCGAGCGCGACGCCTGTGCTCGTGACGCTCTTGACGGACCCAGATTTCAAGGTGCGAGAAACCGCCACCAATGCACTCCTCGTCATTAATCCCGAAGCAGCCATTAAGTCTGGCATCAAATATGGGAGTTTACCCGGCAAGGGAACCCACTCGGCGCCGCTCCCTGGCCCTGCAAGAGCAGTCCGGGATCTTTTACCCTTCGAAATCACTGACTAGCGCGCCGGCCTTTCTCCCTCACCCTTGCCCTCTCCCGCTGGGAGAGGGGAGGCGCTTCACGCCGTCGCGTGAAGCCGGGCCAGCCTGTTCATCGAGAAGGAGTGAGCTTGCGCAAACGGTAGGGCGCGCTGTCCGCCGCGCGCCGCCGGGCCTGCCGTCCACCCAAGCGGCGCGCTGGGGACAGCCGCGCCCTACCCTGCGTCTTCCTTTCCTGCCTTCCTGCTTTCCTGATTAATTCTTCCCGCTCCGTGTCACAGGCTCATGTGCGAGACGGGGTCGCTCCAGTCGCTGAAGCCGGTGCTGCCGCCCACCGCCCGCACGGAGAAGGTGTAGGTGGTGCCGGGGGTGAGGTTTTCCACCACCGCACCGCAAATGAGTGACTTCACCCCGACCGTCGTCACCGCTAACCCCGCCGCGCCTCGCGGTTCTTCACGGCGCGGAAGAGGCGCAGCGGGCCGTAGTCCAAGTCCGGCAGCGACTCCTTCACGCCGGTGAGGTTGCCCCAGCCGAACTGGTAAAACGCCTTCGCCGCGCGCGTCTGCTGGTCGGCGGTCATCACCGCGTTCAGGTCGAACGGCTCGCCGGCATCCACCGCGTCCGCGAGATGGCCGTAGATGGTCGTGGGCTTCACGTCGCGCAGGCGTGCGATCTCCTCCACCGTCCGTCCGCCGCGCCAGTAGTGCAGCGTGGCAACGACGGTCTCGGTGAGTTTGCTCCGTGACGACACGGACGCGGCGGGCTTCTGCGTGAAGGAATCGTCGGCGAAGATCTGCTTCGGGTTGGCGCGCAGGTGCGCGGCGATTTCTTCGAGGAACTGCGCGCCGAAGTCGCGGAGCTTGCTCGCGCCCACGCCGCTGATGCGGCTGAACTCCGCTTCGCTCTGCGGGTAGAGCCGCGCCATCTGCCGGAGCGCGACGTCGCTGAAGATGATGTAGCTCGGCACGGCGCGGGCGTCGGCGAGTTCCTTGCGCAGGCGGCGGAGCTTCTCGAAGAGCAGTTCGTCGCAGGCGATTTCGCCGACGTGGCTGACGGCTTTCTCCGGCGCGGTGACGGGCTTGGTCAACGTGATTTTCGTGCGGGCCTTCAGTGCGGCCATGCCGGCTTCGGTCAACTCGACGACGGGGAACTTGTCCGTGGTCTGCCGCAAGAAGCCGAGGCGGACCAGCTCGCGGCCGATCGCGGCCCACTCGGAGCGCGTGTGCTCGTGGCCGATGCCGTAGGTGGTGAGCTGCTGGTGGCCCCACTTCAGCACGCGCTCGCTCTGCGCGCCGGTGAGCACCTCGACGATGTGGTTCAGCCCGACCCCGAAGCTGCCCGCCTGCCGGATGCGGAACACGCACGACATGAACTTCTGTGCGGCCACGGTGCCGTCGAAGGTGGCGCGCGGGGTGAGGCAGTTGTCGCACGCGCCGCAGTTGGGAATTCCGGCTTCAGCCGGTTCGGTGGCCTCGCCGCCTGAAGGCGGGACTCCATACGTTTCCCCAAAGTAAGCCAGCAACTCCGCGCGGCGGCAGCCGGCGCACTCGGCGTAGTGGACCATCTGGTTGAGCTGCGCACGGGCGATGGCGGCTTCGCTCGGCGGCTTCTCGGCGATGAAGCCAAGGTGTTTCTGCACGTCGCCGGGGCTGAAGAGCAGGACGCATTCGCTCGGCAAACCATCGCGGCCCGCGCGGCCCGTTTCCTGGTAGTAGCCCTCGATGTTCTTCGGCAAATCGTAGTGGATGACGAAGCGGACGTTGGGCTTGTTGATGCCCATGCCGAACGCGATGGTCGCGCAGATGACGCGGATCTCGTCGCGGAGGAAGCCTTCCTGGTTCCCCGAGCGCTCGTCCTTCGCGATCTCCGCGTGATAGGGCGCGGCCTTGATGCCGTCGGCGCGGAGCTTCTCGGCAAGGGACTCGGTGGTCTTGCGCGCCTGGCAGTAGAGGATGCCGCGGTCGCGTGGGTGCGCGCGAAGGAAGTCGAGGACTTGACCGTAAGCGCCAGCCTTCGCACTGACGCGGTAAGTCAGGTTCGGCCGGTTGAAGCTCGCCACGTAGCGGGCGGGCTCGCGCAGCTTGAGCTGCGTCTCGATGTCTTCGCGCACGCGTTCGGTGGCGGTGGCGGTGAGCGCCATGAAGGGCACGCGCGGGAACAGCTCGCGGAGCTGCGCGATCTGCCGATACTCGGGGCGAAAGTCGTGGCCCCACTCGCTGATGCAGTGCGCCTCGTCAATCGCGAACTGGTTCACGCGCCAGCGCTGGAGATCGGCGAGCATGCCGGAAAGCATGAGCCGCTCGGGCGCGGCGTAGAGCATGCGGAAGTAGCCGTTGTGCCAGCCGCGGAGGCGGGCGCGCGACTCGTCGGCGGAGAGCGAGGAATTGAGAAACGTCGCCGGGACGCCGCTGGCAGTGAGCGCGTCCACCTGGTCCTTCATCAAGGCAATCAGCGGCGAGACGACGACGGTGAGGCCGTCGCGGGCGAGGGCGGGGAGCTGGAAGCAGAGCGACTTGCCGCCGCCGGTCGGGAGCAGCGCGAGCACATCGCGGCCCGCGAGCGCGTCGCGGATGATTTCCTCCTGAAGCGGGCGGAAGGACTCGAAGCCGAAGTAGTGCTTCAGCAACGCACGGAGGTCAGGGGACGCGGGCATGGGACGGAGCAGGGCAGTGCGCTCCGGCCGGCGTCACAACTTTACGGAGTCGCGCGGGACGATCTGCACGCTCTCCACGCTCATGCGGCGCGTGGGCCGGCTCCGTTCTCCACCGCCAGCGGACTTGGTTACCACGCTGCCGATGGCTTCGAGCACGTCGTCACCACCGATGAGCGTGCCGAACGCGGTGTATTGCTTGTCGAGAAACCTCGCATCCGCGAGGCAGACGAAGAACTGGCAGCCCGCGCTGTCCGGATCCTGCGAGCGCGCGGCCGAGAGCACGCCGCGCACGTGCGGACGGTCGTTGAACTCCTGCTTGATCTTGTAGCCCGGCCCGCCAGTGCCCCAGCGGGCTTCGTTCGCGGCGTCCTTGGTGAGCGGGTCGCCGCCCTGGATCATGAAGCCCTTCACCACGCGGTGAAACGCCGTGCCGTCGTAGAAGCCCTGCCTGGCGAGCTTCTTGAAGTTCTCGACGTGGCCGGGCGCGACGTCCGACCAGAACTCGACGACCATCTGGCCGTGGCAGGTGTTGATGAGGGCGACTTCGTTGGCATTACTCATGGGGCGAGATTGGAGGTGGTTAATTACTTTGCGGCCTCGGCAGGGAGAATTTTGACGCTTTCGAGCACTACGGGGCGCTGTGGCTTGCTGCCTTGTGCGCCGCCGACGGGGACGGCCTCAAGCTTGTCGAGCACATCCATGCCCTTGAGCACCTTGCCGAAGACCGTGTATTGGCGATCCAAGTGCGCTACCCGCTTAAAGCATATGAAGAACTGGCTCCCGGCGGAATCGGGGCTGGCGCTGCGGGCCATTGAGAGCACGCCTTTGTCGTGCGGCCGGTCGTTAAACTCCGCCTTGATTTTGTAGCCCGGGTCACCTGTGCCCCAAAAAGCCTCTTTGCTGGGGTCTTTCGTAAGGGGGTCGCCAAGTTGGATCATGAAGCCGGGAATGAGCC
>JBJTAU010000136.1:0-9491 GCA_046090965.1 Limisphaerales bacterium
GCGTGAGCCAGTTCACGCGCGGCTACTTGCTGGAGGCGCATCCAGTTTCCTTCAACGGCAAGCTTTTCACCATTGGCTTTGACCCCGAGTTCGCCGACCACATGGCGCTGGTGGACAACGCGAAGAACCACACCGTGCTGCAAACCAAGTTGGGCGAGCTGGGTCACCATGGTTGCCAGCTCAAGTTCATCAAGGCAGAAGCCCCCACCCGTCCTGCCAGTGCAGCGCAGCCGGCCGCCCCCGCTCCGACCAAGACCGAGACGCCGACGGCCGCGCTCAAACCCATCCCCGGCGCAGCGAAGTCCGACAAGCCGCAGCCCTTCGTCTTCGACAAGGAGAGTTTTAAGAACGACCCGCTGATCCAGAAGGCGCTGGAAGTCTTTAAAGGCACCATCGTGGAAGTGCGGGCGTGACTTGGAGCGCGGCGTTCACGCCGCAGATGGTTGGCAGGAAGTGCGTGCCCGTGAGTCGACGAGGCTCGTGCGTTTCTGCGGCCTGAAGGCCGCGCTCCTTGAGCACGCGAAGCTCTGCGCGACTCTCCATCTACCCACGCGCCGGCACCATCCGCGCGAACTCCAGCCGCTGCCGCGTCACTTCCGCGCCGGCCTTGAAATCATAGGCGGGTTTCCAGCCGAGCGTTTGCTTGAGCAACTCGTTGGAGAACGCAATTGGGAAGGCTTCGAGGCGGATGCGGCTGGGGTTCGGCAGCGGCACGCTCGGCCCGGTGCTGGCGCGTGGGCGCGGCGACATCTTGGCCTTGAACGCGAGCACCTTCTCCTCACCCATCTGTGACTTCACCGTTTCCTTCGCCCACACGATGGCGGACTTCACGGCGGGGATTTTGCCGAACTGCCGGTGTAGGTCCGGCGAGACGACGAGCTTGGCGGCGGCGGTGAAGTTGGATTTCACCGTGGGCTTTTGCTTCGCCCAGTAGGCGCGCAGCTCGGCGGTGTCGAAGTTCACCGTCTCCAACTTGCGCCCGAGCATTTCGCCGAAGTCAGGTTCCACTCGCGCCAGGTGATGGGCTGGTCCGAGTTCACGAAGAAGGCCTGACCGACGCCCTTGTCCGCCGTGAGCGCGGCGTGGATGGCGGAGCAAACGTCGTCCACCATCACGGCGTTGCAGACCCATTTGCCCTCGTCGAGCAGGCCGATGACACCGCCCTTGGCCTGCTGCACCGCCGCGATGACGAAGCCGCCATACGGCCCGTAAACCACCGTGGGCCGCAGGATGATGGCGGGCAGGCCGTCGCGCTCAATGGCCTGGCGCACGAGTAATTCCTCCTTCGCCTTCGAGACGACGTAGGTGCTCTCGTCACGGCGGACGATGGGCGCGGTGGCCTCGCGGCAGCTCTCCGGGCCGGGGTTCGAGCCGTGGACAGACATCGAGCTGATGTGGACGAAGCGCTTCACCTTCGCGCGCAGCGCGGCGGCGATGACGTTGGCGGTTTCCTTCGGGGCCTTGTCGTCCTCGCCGTGCGCGAGATGGACGAGGGCGTCGCATCCGTCGAGCGCCTTGACGATGGTGTCCACCTTCGTGAGGTCGCCGGGAATCATCTCGGCGTCGAGCCGGGCGATGCGCGTGGCGTGGGTGTAGTTGCGCACGAGCGCGCGATACGGCAGCCGCCAGTGCAGCTTGAGCCGCTCGCACAACCGCGTGCCGATGAAGCCCGTCGCGCCGGTGAGGAGGATCTTGGTGGGGGTCATGCGCAACGACAATTCAGCGGTTCACCTCAACCCACGGCTGCTTCATCGGCGTGCGGGCGGCGTAGGCGCGCTCGATGATGGCCAGCGACATCGTGGCGGACTCGGCGGTGACGCGCGGCGTGCCGCGCGTGCGGACGGCGCGGGCGAAGTCTTCGATTTGGAGGAGATACGGGTTTGGCGCGGCACCTTGGTAGCGCACGGCCAGTTCCATCGGCTCGCCGGCCACGGTGCGCGTGACCACGAGCGCATCGGGGTCGAGATACTTCACCTCCGCCGTGCCGTGCGTGCCGATGACCTTCACGCCGTTGAGCAGGCCGTGGGTCCAACTGAACGCCATCCGGCACGGCACCGCGCGGCCCGCGATGACGAGCTTGCCGGTCAGGTTCGCGTTGCACTCGACGCCGCCGAAGGAGTCGTCCTCGTAGGTGATGTCGGTCACGTCGCCGAAGAGGTCCACGACCCGGTCAATGAGATGCACGCCGGAGTCGAAGAACGCGCCGCCGAGCGTGAGCTTCTTGTTGAAGTAGGCGTCGCTGGTCATCACCCAGCCCATCACCGAGCCGGCCTCGGCGATGACTTCCTGAATCTCGCCGATGAGCGGGTCCGCGACGATGCGGCGGAAGATCTCGGCGTTGCGGTTGAAGCGCGTGACGAAGCCGACGCTGAGAATGCGGCCATGCTTCTTCGCCGCGTCGGTCATCTGCCGCGCCTCGGCGGTGCTGAGGGCGATGGGCTTTTCGCAGAGCACATCAATGCCCATCGCCAGCAACTCGCATGTAACCGGCGCGTGGAACTTCGGCGGCACGGCGACGAGCGCGGCGTCCACGTGCCCGGCGAAGTCCTTCACCTCGCCAGTGACGCGGGCATCCGGCAGACCGTATTCCTGCTTGGCGAGCTGGGTGTTCTTCGTGACGCGGTCGCAAAGGTAGGTCACCTCGACGTTGGGCGACTGGATGAAGGCCGGCAGGTGCATCTCGCGGGTGACCGCGCCGCAGCCGAATGCCGAGCCGCACTGGTTTGGTTGGTTTGCTCACGGTCCCGGAATCAAATCGCCGCGCTGAATGCGGGAGTGAAGTAAGGCATTTGTGCGGGCGGGGCAAGCGGGCATTCCACGCCCGGCCATCTCAGGGCAAAAACTGATTTCCCTTTCCGTGGATTGGCGGCACGCTGCTCGTGCTTAGTGTTTCGGCCGCGCGCCTGCCAAAGGGTCAGCGCGGCGCGGCCGAAGGCGAACTCGACAGACGCATGAAAAACAACGTGACGGTGGTGTGTGGTGGTGGCGGCTTCATCGGCGGCCACTTGGTGGCGGACTTGCGGCGGCAGGGCATTGGTCCCATCCGCAGCGTGGATATCAAGCCCTTTGACCATTGGTATCAGAAGTTCGACGGGGTCGAAAACCTGGTGCTGGATTTGGGCGATAAAGCCGCCTGCGAGCGTGCGATGCAAGGGGCTTCCGTGGTTTACAATCACGCCGCCGACATGGGAGGGATGGGGTTCATCGAGAACAACAAGGCGCTCTGCATGCTCTCGGTGCTCATCAATACGCACCTGCTCATGGCCGCTAAGGCGGCTGGGGTGGACCGCTTCTTCTATGCCTCTTCGGCGTGCGTTTACAACGCCTCGAAGCAAACAGACCCCTCGATCACCGGCCTCAAGGAGGAGGACGCTTACCCGGCGATGCCCGAGGATGGCTACGGCTGGGAAAAACTTTTCAGCGAGCGCATGTGCCGCCACTTCCGCGAGGACTTCGGATTAAAGACGCGCGTCGCGCGCTACCACAACGTCTATGGCCCGGAAGGCACTTGGGACGGCGGGCGTGAGAAGGCCCCCGCCGCCGTGTGCCGGAAAGTGATCGCGGCCAAACTCTCCGGAAAGCACGAGATCGAAATCTGGGGCGACGGCAACCAGACCCGCTCGTTCATGTATATCGACGACTGCCTCAAGGGCACGCAGATGCTGACCCACGGTGACTACGTCGAGCCCATCAACATCGGGAGCTCCGAGAAGGTCACCATCAACCCGCTCGTGGACATCACCGAGTCCATTGCTGGCCTGAAGCTCAAGCGCAACTACAAGCTCGACGCGCCCAAGGGCGTGAACGGCCGCAACTCGGACAACACGCTCATCCAAAAAGTCTTCGGCTGGGAACCGTCGATTCCGCTGCGCACCGGCATGGAAAAAACCTACGCGTGGATTTACGATCAGATGGTTTCGAAGGCGAAGTCGAAGTGAACTTCGACTGACACCGAGGCTTTCAACGAACGCGCCGGCTCCCTAGAGTCGGCGCGTTTCTTTTTGGCGATGCGCGTTCTGCTGCTCAACCAGACCTTTTACCCGGATGTCGTCGCGACGGCACAAGTGCTGTCCGACTTCGCCGTGGGGTTGGTGGAGCGCGGCCATCACGTCACCGCCATCGCCAGCCATCGCGCCTACGACAATCCGGCGCAGCGATTTCACGCCCGCGAGACATGGCGCGGCGTGGAGATTCGGCGGCTGCCGTCAGCAGGCTTCGGCAAGGGCTCGCTGTGGCGGCGCGCGGCGGACTTTGGCTTCTTCAGCAGCGTCATCGCGCTGCGGCTCCTCACCTCGCGGCGCTACGACGCCGTCGTCGCGCTCACTTCGCCACCGCTCGTTTCCTATCTCGCGGCGTGGTTCTGCCGGTTGCGCGGCGCGAAACTTTTTTACTGGGTGATGGACATGAACCCCGACGAAGCCATCGCCGCCGGCTGGCTGCGCGAAGGCAGCATCCCAACGCGCGCGCTCGAAATCATGTCCCGGTTCAGCCTGCGGCAGTCGCACCGCATCATCGCACTCGACCGCTACATGAAGGACCGCATCGTGGCGAAGGGCATTCCCGCCGAGCGCGTCGCGGTCATTCCGCCGTGGGCGCACGATGAAGCCGTCCGCTTCGATCCGGAAGGCCGCGCGAAGTTCCGCGCCGCGCACGGGCTGACGGACAAGTTCGTGGTGATGTATTCCGGCAACCACAGCCCAGTGCATCCGCTCACCACGTTGCTCGAAGCCGCCCGCTCGCTCGCCGAGGATCCGCGCTTCGCGTTCTGTTTCGTGGGAGGTGGAAGCGAGCACCCGAAGGTGAAGCGGTTCGCTGAACAGCATGGTTTGAAGAACATCCTGTGCCTGCCTTACCAGCCGCTCGCCGAACTGGCCGGTTCGCTCTCGGCGGCGGACTTGCACACGGTCGTGCTCGGCGAGCCGTTCGTCGGGATGATTCACCCCTGCAAGATTTACAACATCCTCACCGTTGGCGCGCCGGTGCTCTACATCGGCCCGGAGCCGAGCCATCTGGCGGACATCCTTGCGAGCATGGGCGGCTCGCCGCACACCGCACGCGTGGCCCACGGGAAGCCAGACGACGCGGTCAGGCAGATCAGGCGCATCGCCGCACTCGGCACGCGCGGGGACAAGGAACTCTTTGCGCGCACGGCCGCGAAGTTCTCCGTCCACACGCTACGGCCGCAGCAGGTGAAGCTGCTGGAGGAATCGTGAGCGGGACACTCTTGTCCCGCAGTCCGAAGGCGGACAAGAGTGTCCGCCTCACTTGAGCGGCGCCCGCACGGCCTTCCCCGGTAGCACGGAGCGCTGCATCGCACCGTCGCGCACCACGAAGACGCCGCCCACCAGCACGTCACGGATGCCCTCCGAGGACAGGTCAGGCTGCTCGTAAGTCGCGCGGTCGCGCACCTTGGCTGCGTCGAAGACCACGAGGTCCGCGTCCGCGCCCACGCGCACGCGGCCCTTGTTCTTCATCGCCGGGACGCGTTCCTCCAGCCGGCGCGCGGGCATCAGCGAGAGTTTTTCCACCGCCTGCATCAGCGTTAGCGCCTGCGTCTCGCGGACGTAGTGGCCGAGGATGCGCGCGCTCGTGCCAGCCTGACGGGGGTGGCCGCGCAGGCCGTCGCTGGCGATCATGGTCAAGGGGTGAGCCACTGCGTCGCGCACGACCGACTCCGGGTTCGAGTGGACGATGACCATGCCGCCGGTCTGGCGAAACTTCGCGAAGGTCTCGGCGGTGAGGCGCTCGCCTGTCGCGGGCCATTGCAGGTCGCTGAACGTGATGCCCGCGCGCTGCTGCCAGCCGGGGTCGAAAATCGCCGAGCCAATGTCCGTCATGCCGGCGGTGTAGGGGTAACACTCGACGCTCAGGTCGAGTCCGCGAGCGCGCGCGGCGGTGAGGAGTTCAAGCGCCCGCACAGTGGAACGGTTCGCGGTGCTTTGGATGTGGCAGACGTGCGCGGGCGCGCCGGTGATTAGCGTGGCGGCGATCAGTTCCTCAATGGAGGAGAAAACATTCTGTGGCCCGGCGTCGCCCTTCGCGCGGATGTGGACGGAGCAGGGCGCGCGGAACTTTGCAGCGACACGGAACATCTCCAGGATTTCCCACTGCGTCGCGGCGGGCGTGTACTGGATGCCGAAACCCACGGCCACCGCGCCGCGTTCCAGACCGCGCTCGACGAGGCGGCGCAGGTCGGCGATTTGCGCGTCGCTGGCAGGGTTCGTCGCGGTCACGGAGTTTGCGCCGGGCAGGAACGCAGGCCGGTCGCCCATCGCGGCCATGCGGCAGTGGATGTGGCTCACGCTCACGCCGTGGTGGATGGGCGACTTGCCAGCGCGTGCCGCATACCACGCGTCCACGTCCGCCGTGCCGACCTCCAACTCGAAGACTGCCGTGACGCCGTCCAGCGCTTTGAAGACGTAGTCCTCCGGTTGCTGCCCGTGCTGGTGCAGGTCTATGAAGCCGGGCGCGACGGCGAACCCGCTGACATCCACGACCGTCCGCCCGCGCAACGGCGTCTCCGACACGGCGCGAATCACACCGTCGCGGATGCCGATGTGGCGGACAGCGTCGAGCTTGGACTCGGGGTCGAGGACGCGGCCGCTGGCGAGGACGAGGTCGAAGTCCTGGGCGAGAGCCGCAGGCAACGTGGCGAGCAGTGCAAGCAAAGTGACCAGCACGCATCCGTTGCGAGCCTTCTCCCTTCGCGGAGCGAGGGGAGAAGGTGGCCGCAGGCCGGATGAGGGGTGAGGCCACTTGCGCTGGTGCGCGGAACCCCTCACCCCGGCCCTCTCCCCTTGCTCCGGAAAGGGAGAGGGAGAAGAAGCACTCTCGGTGGGTGGTGTGTGATGCGTGAGCATGTTCAGAAGCTTTGGATGAAATCACGCACCTCGCGCTACGCACCACGTTTCACAACGCGCCCGGCGACACGCCCACGGCCACGATGCTGCACGCCTGGATCACGTTCAGTCCGAGCCGCTCCGCCTCCGCGAGGACTTCGGGCGACTCGGTGCCGGGGTTGAGCCACAACTCGTCGCAACCCTTCGCGGCGATGGCGGGGAGCACTTTCATCACGACCGGCGGCGGGAGATAGACGCTCACGAGGTTGGGCCGGCCCGGCACGTCGGCGATGCTCGCGAACGCGGGCAGACCCTCGACCACCGGCTCCTTCGGGTTCACCGGCCAGACGGTAAAGTCCTGCTGCGCGTAGGCGCGCACCGCCTTGTTGCCGAACTTGCTGCGGTCGGTGGAGGCCCCGATGACGGCGACGGATTTCATGCCGCCATTATCCTCGCACCGAGTCCGCGT
The DNA here is from genome assembly GCA_046090965.1 of Limisphaerales bacterium. Taxonomy (GTDB): domain Bacteria; phylum Verrucomicrobiota; class Verrucomicrobiia; order Limisphaerales; family SXTU01; genus SXTU01. The sequence goes on from JBJTAU010000136.1 coordinate 7,309, forward strand.
GCAACTCCGTCGCGGGCGCGGGGGGCTTCGCTGGCAACTCACGACGGAACGAACGCACCGCCAGCAGCATCGCCACGATGGTCAGCGCGCTGCTGAAGAAAAACGCCGCGCCCGGCAGCTTCACCGGCGCACCGGCGCTGATGAAGAAGCCGAACAAGCCCGTCGCCAGCGGCGGCCCGATGACGCCGGCGATGCTGGCCAGGCTGTTCAACGAGCCTTGCACCGCGCCCTGTTCGTCCGCGCCCACGCTGCGGGAAATCAGCCCTTGCACCGACGGGCCGGCAATGCCCGCAAGCGACCCCACGGCAATGATGACGTAAGTCATCCAGCCTTCCGTCGCGAAGCCGTAGGCGATGAAGCAAGCGGCGCTGATGCCCAGCCCGACCGTGACGGCGCGGCGCTCGCCGAGACGCGGGATGATGGCGCGCATGAGTCCGCCCTGCACGATGGCAGCGGTCAGGCCGACCATCGCGAGCGACAAGCCGGTCTGCTTTGGCGTCCAGTTGTAGCGGAAGCTCGTGTAGAGCACCCATGTGCTGGGAAAGACCTGATGCGCGAGGTTCATCAGGAAGTAGTGCCGGTCAGCCCAAAGACCACCGGATAGCGTTGCAGCGCCAGCAGCGCGCCGACCGGATTCGCGCGTTTCCAGGAAAACGCGCGGCGATTCACCGGCTTCAGCGACTCCGGCAGCACGAAGAGGCCGTAGAGCCAGTTCAGCAGCGTAAGTCCCGCCGCCGCGAAGAAGGGCAACCGCAAATCCACGTTGCCCAACACGCCGCCCAGCGCGGGGCCCGTGATGAAGCCCAAACCGAATGCCGCGCCGATGATCCCGAAGTTTGCCGCGCGCTTCTCCGGCGGACTGATGTCCGCGATGTAGGCCGTCGCCGCCGAGAAGTTCGCGCTCGTGATCCCGGCGATGATCCGGCCAACGAAGAACCACGCGAGGTTCGGCGCGAATGCGAGCAGCAGGTAGTCGAGTCCGGAGCCGAACAGCGAAAGCAAGATTACAGGTCGGCGGCCAAACCGGTCCGACAGGCTGCCAAGCAGCGGCGAGCAGATGAATTGCATCAACCCATACAGCGCCGCGAGCAAGCCGTAGGTATGCGAGGCCGCCGCGATGCTGCCGCCCTGGAAGCTCTCCACCAGCTTCGGCAGAATCGGCACGATCAGCCCGATGCCAAGGATGTCGAGGAACAGCGTGATGAAGATGAAGAGGAGCGCCGGCTGTCGAGCGGGCGGGGCGGGCGCGGATGGCACGGGCTTCGGACGGCAGACGGCAGGGGCTTCTTCGAGCGGCGACGCTTTCCCGCGCTTGCCTCGCTGCGCGACGCGCTCAATCCTTCCGCCATGTTCCGGCTTGGGCCGCTCGCACTTCAGTCGAACCTGTTTCTCTCGCCGCTGGCGGGCTACACGAACCTGCCCTTCCGTCTGGTCATCCGCGAAGTCGGCGGCGTGGACTTGTGCACGACGGACCTCGTCAACGCGCGCTCGCTGCTGGAGCGAAACAAGAAGGCGCTGAAACTCATCGAGACTAACGAGCGTGACCGCCCGCTGGCGGTGCAACTCTTCGGCTCCGTGCCCGGCGAAATGCGCGACGCGGCGGTGGACTTGGAGCGGCGCGGCATCGCCAGCGTGGACATCAACATGGGCTGCCCCGTCCGCAAGGTCTGCCGCGTCGGTGGCGGCTCCGCGATGATGACCGAGCACGAGAAGACGGCGGCGCTCGTGAAGGGCATGGTCAACGCCGTCAAGATTCCGGTGACCGCCAAGATGCGCCTTGGCTGGGACGACGAGAACATCACCGCGCCGGAACTGGCCCGCGCGCTCGAAGGCGTCGGCGTGGCGGCCATCTTCGTCCACGGCCGCACGCGCGAGCAGGGTTTCAGCGGCACGGTGAACCTCGCGGGCATCCGAAAAGTCGTCGAAGCCGTGAAGATTCCCGTCATTGGCAACGGCGATGTCACTACGCCCGAGGCAGCGAAGAAGATGTTTGATGACACCGGCTGCGCGGGTGTGAGCGTGGGGCGCGGGGCATTCTACAACCCGTGGATCTTCCAGCAGACGCGGCACCTGCTCGCGACGGGCGAGCTGCTGCCGGAGCCGAAATTCGAGGAGCGCATCCGCGTGATGTGCCGGCATCTGGACTTGATGGTGGAAGTGTTCGGCGAGGAGCACGGCTGCCG
>JBJTAU010000137.1:0-4919 GCA_046090965.1 Limisphaerales bacterium
CACGAGCAGGAACGCATCGCGCGGCTGTGCCACTTCCTTCATCACCATCGTCGTCGGCAGCTTCATCTCGAAGTCATCGAGCGCCTTCTTCGCGGTGGCGACAGCGGCGTCCGCGCCTTTCACGGGGTTTTCGGCGTTAGCGCGGAAAAACTTCGTCAACTCCGCGCGCTGGGCGGCGGTGCGTTTGCTTGGCTCGGTCGCAAAAATGTTCTTCAACGCCTCGGGCACCTGCGGTCCGCCTTCGAGTTTCGCCAAGCCCGGCGCGAGCGAAGTCGCCGACAGCCGGAAGCGCCCGATGGAATGCTGCCCGCTGGATTTCTGCATCAGCCGCACGGTGAGCGTGGCGTCGGCGGGCACGGTCGCGACGCGGTCGGCGAGGAACATCGCCTTGAGCGGCTCCTTGCGCGTCGGCCCGTCCACGGCCCAGCCCTGGCCGCCTTTGCCGTTCACGACCTGCGCGACTTCGTAGCCCTTCTGCGAGTAGCTGGCCTCGGCTTTGGTGAACTTCACCGACTCCGGTTTCGCCAGCGACGGCGCGGTGATTTCGGCCTCGATGCTGGTGAGAATGAAGTGTCCATTTGGCGCGCGGCCCACGGCCTGCGCGGGCAGCGACGCGTCGGGCAACGACTCCAACAGCACGCCGCCAAACGCGCCCGCTGCGAGTGGCGCGGTGACGGTGTAAGTCTCCTGCGGCGCGGCGGACCCAACTGCGAGCCACGACGCATCTTCCTGCCGTTTGAAAGTGGTCTTGCTCGCAGCCTTCACGGACGCGGGTTCAAGTAATTTCCACGGCGCGGCGGACGGATCGAGCTTCGCGATGAACGTCGGCTCCCATTCCTCAATGAGTTTGGGCAACTGCTTTTCCGCTTCGGAGCGCGCGGCCTCGGCAGACGCCAGCGCCTTCTCCAACTCCGCGAGCTTCGCCTCGTCCTGCGACGTCTTCACGTGAATCGTCGGCTCGGGATTGCCGCCACCGCGATTGGCGCGCACCCCGCTCAACGTGCCCGTCTCCTCCACGCTGTTGAAGAAGGCGAAGAAGGAATAGAACTCGCGCTGCGTGATGGGGTCGTATTTGTGGTCGTGGCAGCGGCAGCAGTTGAAGGTCAGGCCGAGCCACGTCGTGCCCGTCGTCTCGACGCGATCAATGATCGTCTCGATGCGCCATTCCTCGGCGATAAGCCCGCCCTCGCCGTTGATGCGGTGATTGCGATTGAAGCCGGTGGCGATCAGAGGTTCCTGGTTTCGAGTTTGGAGTTTGGAGTTGGAAGTTTCCGGCTGCAGATCGCCGGCGAGCTGCCAGACGGTGAACTGGTCGAAGGGCATGTTCTCATTGAACGCCTTGATGACCCACTCACGCCACGGCCACATGCTGCGCGAGCTGTCGGTCTGGAAGCCGTGGCTGTCCGCGTAGCGCGCGAAGTCCAGCCACTGCATCGCCATCCGCTCGCCGTAGCGCGGCGACGCGAGCAAGCGGTCCACGACGCGCTCATAGGCGTTCGCCGACTTGTCCGCGAGGAACGCATCCACCTCGGCCGGCGTGGGCGGAATGCCCGTGAGGTCCAGCGCGACGCGGCGAATGAGCGTGGCGCGATCGGCCTCGGGGGAGAACTTGAGGCCGTCCTGCTTGAGGCGCGCGAGGAGGAAGGCGTCGATGGGATTGGTGATTGCCGATTGCCGATTGCCGATTGCGGGCACCACCGGCCGCACGAGCGGCGCGAAGGCCCAGTGAGCCGAGTAATTCGCGCCCTCGGATACCCACCGGCGCAGCGTTTCCTTTTGCGCAGTAGTGAGCTGCTTGCCCGAGTCCGGCGGCGGCATGAGGTCGTGCGGGTCTTTGGTGGCGACGCGCTTGACCAACTCGGATTTGTCCGGCTTGCCCGGCACCAGCGCGAGCGCGCCGGACTTGCCGGGCTTGAACGCCGCGTCCTTCAAGTCCAACCGCAGCCCGCCCTTGATCTTCTGCGTGTCCGGCCCGTGGCACGCGAAGCAGTTGTCCGAAAGGATGGGCCGCACGTCGCGGTTGAAATCGAGTTTCGGTGCCGCGTCCGCGTGCGGGACCAGCAGCCACGTGCCGAGGCTTAGGGCGATGAATTTCCGCTGCCGATGATCGAGCCACATAAGACAACTTCTTCCGTATGAACCGAGCAACTCTCCGACGAAAACCCCCGGTGGACAATCACGAATCAAGGCCGCGGCGCGACCCGGACCAGCACGGACACGGGGCGAGACAACTCCACCCGGCTGCCCCCCACGTCCGCTTGCGCGAGGAACGTGTGGAACCCGGGAGCCAGACCGCCAACTCGGAACTCCGCGCGGCGGTCGGGCCCACGCACTTCCGCCACGCGCCGTGCGCCGTCGCGCAAGGTCAGCGAGGTGATCGCCAGCGTGGCCTCGGCTTCCACCTGGAAGGTGATATCGGTGCCGGGCTCGAACATCGCCAGTGGCTGGCCGTCGCCCTGCGCCCCGGGCGTGACGATGCGAAGCCGGGGCCGGGGCACGACAAACGCCTGCCAGACGCGCGCGGTGTTTTCGCCGGGAAACCAGCACGCCGCCGCACGATTACCGGTGAACTGCGCCGCTGGCGCGATGCGCGCGAGGCCGTTCGTCCACGACGCGGGGTCGCCAAGCCACGCACGGGCCGGATCACAGGGCCGAAGCGAACCATCGGCACTCAACCGCTGACTGAGCACCTCGTCGAGGAACGGCCAGAGCAGGTGGTTGGCCTTGGCCCATTCGTGCTTGCGACCCCACTGCGGCGCGATGGCCCAACGGGCGTCAAACGCGGCGCGACGTTCCGGAAGCTTCGCAGCAAGTTGCTCCATCTGCCGGCCATCCTTCTCACCGAAGATCGTCAGCATCGGGATGTCCTTCACGCGATCCGTGTCAGGGCCGACCTCCAGGCAGACCAGGCCCGCCGCGAGCACGCGCTCCGGCAGCGACTCCGCCAGCGCGGCGGCCAGGCCCGCGCCCGCCGACATGCCCGCGACCACCAGTGGCGCGTCCGCCAGTTCGGGATGGCGGCTTTTCGCGGCGAGTTCGCGCAAGCCCGCGAGCAGCGCGGGCGCGAGTTCGTCGCGGTGGACGCGCATGAGGTTTCCGCCAATGAGCGCGAGACCCCAATTCGCCGCCATCGCGCGCGAGTGTTCCTTCTCGACCGTGTCGAGATTCAGCGGCGTGAAGTAAAGCCCGCGGACCCGCGCGACGCCCGGCGGCAGCCAGCCGGTGAAGAAGACGTGGGTCGGCCCGCCCTGCGCGCGGTCCTCGGACTTCTTGGGTCGCTGAAGGGGAATGGTGACGGCGGCGATTTTGTCGGCGGGCTTGCCGAAGCTCGGCGGCTCCGGAGCATCAGCGGCGGAACTTTGTCCGCCGACCAACAGCAGCACGAGCAGGGTGACGAAACGTTTCATGGCTGGCGCAGGTCGTAGCAGTAGAGGCCGTCGCCACCGCGCACGAAGAGGCGGCCGGCGACGACCGGGTGGATGAGTTGGTGCTGCGAATAGGCGGTGGTGAAGGAGTTCGCGACCGGCCACGCGCCGCGCCAATCCAGATGCTTGAACTCCTCCGCGCCCAGCAGGCGCAAGCCGCCGTCCCGCGTGTCGAGCATCGTGAGCCAGCAGCTTCCGTGGCGACCCTCGGGGCACAGGAAAAGCCGGTCGCCGGCGGTCCAGAGCACTTGCGTCCGCGCGCCACCCGTGCCCGCGACCCGCGCGGTCACGCGGCCATCGGCGAGCGCGATGGCCCAGATTTCCTTCTCGCCGGAGAGGAACGCGCGTCCGCCGTGCGCAGCGAGACCGTAGCTGTCCACCACCGCCGGCAAGCCCGTGAGCCGCCAGGCGGGCTGAAGTCCATCCGCACCGAGGCGATAGGCCAAGAGTGTGTTCGCCTGCCCGGTGGTGACGTTGTTCGCCGCCGCTGCTCCGAACCGATAGCCAACCAGCAAATCGCCCGTGAGAAGCGGCAGCCGATAATCGCGCTCGAACTCCACCTCGGCCCGCCAGCGCACGCGGCCATCGGTCGCTTCCACGCGGGCAACCCACGTGCGGTCGGGCTGGCCTTTCTGCTTGGGACGCTCGATGCCAACGGCAAGAAACGCACCATCCCACGCGCGCAGTTCGGCTTCGGTGCCGACCTTGGTGCGCCAGCGGACGCGGCCCGTGGCGGCGTCGAGCGCGACGAGTTCGTCCTTGAGCGTGACGCCGAGCACGTCGCCGAGCCGCACTGGCGATGCGCAGCCAACCGGCACTTCACCGCTGCTGGCTTGGCCGACCTTGCCGATGACGGGCTGCTTGGGTGCGGCGGGAAACTCCCAACTCACCTGACCCGTAGCCGCATCGAGCCGGGCCACACGGCCACGGTAGTTCACCACGTAGAGCGCGCCATCCGCCGCGAGCGGTGTGGGGTTCACGCCACGATGTTTATGCGTCTGCAAATTCATGTCGCGCGCGGGCAGTGTCGTGCGCCAGAGCGTGCGGCCCGTGGCGGCGTCGTGCGCGATGACCACGTCATCCGCCGACACGCGGAACATATCGCGCACCCAGGCTTGCTGGTAATCCGGCAGCTTGGCGTAAGTGTCCGCTTCTTTCCCGACCCATTGCTTGAACGAGGATTCATCCACGTCGCCGGCGGGTTGGTAATGCACGGTGAAGACGCGGCCATCCGCGACCACGGGCGAACTCGCGCCGCCGCAAGTGCCTTGGGCCGCCGCGCGCAACGCGTAGCGGAAATCCGCCGCGCTCCCGAAGCAGACCGGCAACGCCGCCTCGCTGCGCCAGAGCGGCCGCGCGCGTTGGAAGCTTTCCACCAGCGGCGCGTCGCCGGGGCCGCGCACGCCTGCGTCCACGCCGTGCCACGCAGGCCAGACGTGGCCAGCCGCAAAGGCATTCGGGCGCGAGAGGTCCGCCGCAGCCACCACCTCACCT
>JBJTAU010000138.1:0-7502 GCA_046090965.1 Limisphaerales bacterium
GACTCCGAGGCCCACAGCGAAGTCACGTCGCACTCCCGCACCGCCGGCAGCGGACGCGCCGTGCCCGTGAGCGACGAGTTGTGGCGGCTGCTGAATGTCGCGCCGGCCATGTCGCGGCGCTCGGACGGCGCGTTCGACATCACTGTCGGCCCGCTTGTGCAAGTCTGGCGGCGCGCACGGCGACAGCGCGAGTTACCCACGCCGGAAGTCATCGCCGAGGCCAAGTCACGCGTCGGCTGGCAGAAGGTCATGCTCGATCCGCAGCGGCACACCGCAAAGCTGCTCGTGCCCGGCATGCGCCTCGATTTCGGTTCCATCGCCAAGGGCCGCGCGCTGGACGAATCGCTCCGCGTCTTGCGCGAGCACGGCCTCCGCCGCGCCCTCGTCACCGGCAGCGGCGACATGGCCATCGGCGATCCGCCGCCGGGCCGCGCGGGCTGGCGCATCGAACTCGCACCGTTGGATGCACCCGGCGCGCCGCCCACGCGATTCCTCACACTGCGCAACTGCGGCTTCGCGACTTCCGGCGATTTGTTCCAACACGTCGAGCTGGGCGGCAAACGCTACTCGCACATCGTGGACCCGAAGACCGGTTGCGGCATGACCGACCACAGCCTCGTCACCGTCATCGCGCGGGACTGCGTCACGGCCAACAGCCTCTCCACGACCACGTGTGTGGTCGGACCGACTCGAGGCCTCGCGCTGGTGAAAGCGACTGCCGGCGCAAGTGCGCGGGTGGTCCGCAAACCGGGCGAACGAGTAGAACTGGCGGAGTCACACGCCTTCGCGCGCTTCCTCGAAAAGTAGGTCAGGCGGGGCGCGCTGTCCTACTTTCGCGCATTCCCACACCGCCCGGCCGCGTCTATTCTCTCGTCGTGATTCGCCGCGTGAAACCATTTGCCACCGCTGTCGCCGCCTGGCTGGGCTTGCTACCAATCTTCGCCGCCGCACCCAAACCAGATTTTCAGCGCGAGGTGCGACCGATCCTTTCCCGTAACTGCTTCGCCTGCCACGGGCCGGATGAGCACAGCCGCAAGTCCGGCCTCCGCCTCGACCTGCGCGATGCCGCACTCGCGCCGGCCAAATCCGGCAAGCGCGCGGTCGTCCCCGGCAAGCCCGAGCAAAGCGAACTCGTCCGCCGCATCACGAGCACCGATCACAACCAAGTCATGCCGCCGCCCGAGGCGAAGAAGCAGCTCACGCCCACGGAGGCGGACACGCTCCGGCGCTGGGTGGCGTCGGGCGCTGACTACCAGCCGCACTGGGCGTTCTCGAAGCCGAAGCAAGCCCCACTGCCGAAGGTGAAACAAACGAGCTGGCCGCAGAACGCGATTGACCACTTTGTCCTGGCGCGGCTCGAGCAGGCAGGCTTGCAACCGTCGCCGCCCGCCGATGATTACACATTGGTTCGCCGACTTTACCTCGACTTGATCGGCGTGCCGCCGACGCCGGAGGAGGCGGATGAGTTCGTGAAGGCGGTGAAACTCGGCAATCGGCAATCGGCAATCGGCAATCTCGCCGACAAGCTCCTCGCATCGCCGCACTACGGCGAACGCTGGGCGCGCAAGTGGCTCGACCTCGCGCGCTACGCGGACACGAACGGCTACGAGAAAGACCGCCAGCGCAACATCTGGCCCTGGCGCGATTGGGTCATCCGCGTGCTGAACGAAGACCTGCCTTTCGACCAGTTCACCATCCAGCAAATCGCCGGCGACCTCCTGCCACGCCCGGCTCTCGACTCTCGACCCTCGACTCTCGACCCCTTCATCGCCACCGGTTTCCACCGCAACACGATGCTGAACGAAGAAGGTGGCATCGACCCGCTGGAGTTCCGCTTCTACGCGATGGTGGACCGGGTGGCCACGACCGGCACCACCTGGCTCGGCCTCACGGTGGGCTGCGCGCAGTGCCACACGCACAAGTTCGATCCCATCGCGCACACTGAGTTCTACGGCCTCATGGCGTTTCTGAACAACGCCGACGAACCCGACCTGGACCTGCCCGACGCGGCGCTGGCCACGGAACACGCGAAGAACTTGGCTCGCGCCGCGCAGTTGCTCGCCGAGTTTCCCAACAAGTTTCCAGCGGACGCGAAAGCGACTCCGCCTCGGTCCAGCGCAGAGAATTTGGATCACCATTTCGCCGCGTGGCTCGCAACCGAGCGTGCCCGCGCCGTGGCGTGGAAAAATCTGCGGCCCACCGAAGCGAAATCAAATCTCCCGCTGCTCACGGTGCAGCCGGATGACTCGGTGTTCGCGAGCGGCGACATCTCGAAGAACGACACCTACACGCTGAAGTTCCGCGCCGTGCCAGCGGGCACCACCGCGCTGCGCCTCGAAGCGCTGCCCGACGACCGCCTGCCCGCGCACGGACCGGGCATGACTTACTACGAAGGCCCAAAGGGTGATTTCTTTCTCGGCGAGTTCCGCGTGAAGGCTGGTAGCCAACCCGTGAAGCTCGCGCGTGCCTCGCAGACTTACGCGAAGATTTGGCTGGGCGGCGACAAGTCCTCCGCCGCGCTGGCGATCGACGGCAATCCCGAGACGGGCTGGGGCGTGTTCGAGCGTTTCGGCGAGCGGCACGTCGCGGTGTTTCATTTCGCCGAGCCGCTCGCTGCCGCGAGTGACCTCGAAGTGCAACTTCAATTCGGCCGCCACTACGCGTGTTCGCTCGGCCGCTTCCGCCTCGCCGCAACGAGCGATGCACAGGCCACGGCCAGTGATCTACCGGATGAAGTCGTCGCCTTGCTGCGCATGCCGGAAGCGGAACTCAAGGCCGAGCAGCGCGCGAAACTCCGCGAACATTTCCTACTCGTTGCGCCGGAGTTGAAAGCCGCGCGCGCCGAAATCGAAAAGCTCCGCAAGCCACCCGCGCATCAAACGACGCTCGTGCTGCGGGAGCGTCCGCCGGAGAATCCGCGCCCGACCTTCCGCCATCATCGCGGCGAGTTCCTGTCGCCGAAGGAAGCCGTCTTACCCGTCGTCCCGGCTGTGCTGAACCCGTTGCCGGCCAGAGCGCCGCGCAACCGCCTCGGCTTCGCGCAGTGGCTGGTCTCGCCGGAAAATCCGCTCACGGCGCGCGTCACCGTGAATCGTCAATGGGCCGCGTTCTTCGGCCAGGGTCTCGTGCGCACGACTGGCGACTTCGGCCTGCAAGGCGACGCGCCGACACACCCGGAGTTGCTGGATTGGCTCGCGGTGGAGTTCATGCGAGGGTCTGGCGATTCGGGTCTGGGGTCTGGGGACTCAGGTAGAAAGCCGTGGTCGTTGAAGCAGCTGCATCGGCTCATCGTGACCAGCGCCACTTACCAGCAAAGCTCCGCCTCCATCCGCGACTCTCGAGCGCAGCCCCAGACCCCAGACCCCAGATCCCAGACCCTGCTTTCCCGCTTCCCGCGCACGCGACTCGATGCCGAGCTGATCCGCGATTCCGTGCTGCGCGCGAGCGGCCTGCTCTCGCCGAAGCTCGGCGGGCCGAGCGTCTATCCGCCGCAACCCGCGAGCGTTACATCCGAAGGCGTCTATGGCGGCAGGGCGTGGACCGAGAGCACCGGCGAAGACCGCTACCGGCGCGGCCTCTACACATTTGCCAAACGCTCCGCGCCCTACGCGATGTTCAACACCTTCGACGGCCCAAGCGGCGAGGCCTGCATCGCGCGGCGCGAAGTCTCGAACACACCGTTGCAGGCGCTCACGTTGCTCAACGACACCGTCATTCTCGAAGCCGCGCAAGCACTCGGTCGCCAGCTCGCCGCGCAAACCGGCAGCATCGAAAGCCGCGTGGAAAGCCTCTTCCGCCGCTGCGTCACGCGCCCGCCGTCCGCCGACGAACGCGCGCAGCTCGTGAAGTTCTGCGAGACCCTGCGCGCCCGCTTCGCCAGCGGTGAACTCAAGGCCGCCGATTTCGCCGGCAAAGGCGACGGCGACGCCAACGACCGCGCCGCGTGGACAGCGCTCGCCCGTGCGCTGCTGAACCTCGACGAGTTGGTGACGAAGAGTTGACCCGCAACCTGAACGCCGACCTCTTCTCCGACATGAAGACTTACACCGTCCGTGACCTTGACCGCGAGCCGGGGGCCGTGCTCGATGCCTGCGATGCCGAGGGTTCCGTGCTCATTCGCCGCCGCGACGGGCGCACTTACTCGCTGCGCCCGGAACGGCCCGCCCAGCGCCGCGCCGTCTTCCCCGATTTTCTCGCGCGCATGCGGGCGATGGGCATGCCCAAAGTCTCCAAGCGAAATGCCGCTTCGGGGGACAAACTACTGCGCGCGGAATGAAGCCTTACACTGACAGCAACTTTCTCGTTCGGCTCTACCTCAAGTTGCCCGAGACGCCGATCGCAGCACAGTGGACTGCGGCCAGCCACGAACGGGGAAGCAGCTTGTTTCCGCTTACTTGGCTGCATCGAGTCGAGGTCGCGAACGCATTCCAACTCCATGTTTTCCTGTCCCGCGCCGGACGGGAACCCCGAGTCACGGCCGAACTGGCTGCCAGCGCCCACGTCACCTTCCGACAGGACGCCGGCAGTGGCGAGTGGTTCGATGAGGTCGGCGTGGAACTAGCCTCGGTGGAGCGGCAGGTGGAGGAACTGCTGCTCCGGCACACATCAAAACACGGTTTGCGTTCCTACGACTTGCTGCATGTCTCGCAGGCGCTGGTGCTCGGCTGCGACACCTTCCTTAGCTTCGACGCCAAGGCCAACAAGCTGGCTCAACTCGAGGGCCTGAAACTCCTGAAGCTCTGACCGCCATGAATTCGCGCAACCAAGCCATCACCAACAGCCGTCGTTGGTTCCTTGAACGCTGCGGCGTCGGCCTCGGCAAAGTCGCGCTCGCGGGCTTGCTCACTGATGCCTTCGCCCGTCGGGCGAGTGCCGCGCCGGGGAATCCGTTTCCCGTCAAGCCGCCGCACTTCGCGCCGAAGGCCAAGCGCGTCATCCATCTCTTCATGGCGGGCGCGCCAAGCCAGTTGGAGCTGTTCGATTACAAACCCAAGCTCGCGGAGCTGGAGGGCAAGCCCATCCCGCCCGAGGTCATCGGCGGGCAACGCTACGCATTCATCCGGTCGGACGCGGCGGTGCTGGGACCGCGGTTCAAGTTCGCCAAGCACGGGCAGTGCGGCGCGGAGTTGGGCGAGACGCTGCCGCACCTCGCGAAGATCGTGGACGACATCGCCATCGTGAAGTCCATGCGCACGGACCAGTTCAACCACGCGCCCGCGCAGATTTTATTCAACACCGGTTTCGGCCAGCCGGGCCGGCCCAGCATGGGCTCGTGGGTGCTCTACGGCCTCGGCGCGGAGACGAGCGACCTGCCGGCGTTCGTCGTGATGAGCACGGGCAGCGGCATCAGCGGCGGCTCGGCGTGCTGGAGCAGCGGCGTGTTGCCGAGCACCTACACCGGCGTGCGCTTCCGCAACCAAGGCGACCCCATCCTCAACGTCTCCAGCCCGCCGGGCGCGGATGCGCAGTTGCAACGCGACTCGCTGGACTTGATCGGCAGCCTGAATCAGCGCCGCCTCGCTCTCGACGGCGATCCCGAGATCGCCACGCGCATCGCCGCGTATGAAATGGCCTTCCGCCTCCAGACCAGCGCGCCCGACCTGATGGACTTGCGCGGCGAGAGCAAGACCACGCTCGACCTCTACGGCTGCGACCCGGCCAAGCCCTCCTTCGCGCGCTCGTGCCTGCTCGCGCGGCGGATGGTCGAACGCGGCGTGCGCTTCATCAACATCTACAACGAAGGCTGGGACGCGCACTCGAACGTCGAGGGCAACGTGCGCAGCAACTGCAAGGCGACCGATCAAGCCAGCGCCGCGCTTGTGCAAGACTTGAATCAACGCGGCCTGCTCGACGACACGCTCGTCATCTGGGGCGGCGAGTTTGGCCGCACGCCGATGGTGGAATCCAACGCCGCGCTCGGCCGCAGCCTTGGGCGCGATCATCACCCGCAAGCCTTCTCGATGTGGCTCGCGGGCGGCGGCATCAAGGGTGGCGTGACCTACGGCCAGACCGATGAACTCGGCTTTCACATTGTCGAAAACCCCGTCCCCGTCCGCGACCTGCAAGCCACCATCCTCCACCAGCTCGGCCTCGATCACGAACGCCTCAGCGTCCGTTTCCAAGGCCTCGACCTGCGGCTCACCGGCGTGGAGCCGTGCGAGGTGGTGAAGGGGTTTTTAGCGTAGTTGCAACCTTCAGGTTGCGAATCCGACTGCTCCGACATTAAACTGGCAATATGAAGACACTGACAGCGACCCAAGCGCGGCAGAATCTTGGGGCTTGGCTGCAGAAGGCCATTCGCGGCGAGGACATTGGCATCCTGTGCGACGGCGAGGTGGTGGCGCTCCGTCCGGTGAAAGTTTACTCGGAGGATTACGCCTTGCAGGAATACGGCATCACGGCGGCGAAGCTGGCTCGGGCCGAGGCGAACATCGGCAAACAACTCGCCCGCGAGAAAGCAAAGGAGTGGGATGGAACCGTCCAAGGCCTTAAAGCTTGAGCTCGGCGCGAGCTGGAAGCGCTGGGCCAAGCAACGCACGGACGCGGAACTGGCGGACATCGCAGAGCGTTGCCGGGAGTTGCTGGCAGGCTTCGGTCAGCCGCACCTGCACGCCGGGCTGGGCATCCGAAAACTCCACGGCAACCTCTACGAGTTCCGCGCGTCTCGCGGGCTGCGCGTGGGCTTCTACCTCATCAAACCGCAGACCATCCGGCTCGCCATGTGCGGCAACCACGAGGACCTCGCGAACTGGCTGAAGGAAAACTTCTGACGCGTCCCCCATTTCGCCACGTCCACATATCGCATCGCATGAGAGCCGTTTTGTTCATCGTCACGCTGGTTCTGGCCCAGAGGTTTTCTCGCCCGGCCACCGCCGCGTCCGCCGCGCCGGACTTCACACTGGTGCAGGCGCTGTTCAAGAAGCATTGCGTCGAGTGCCACGCGACTGCGGATGCGGAGAAGAACCTTGTCCTGGAAACACACGCGTCGCTGATGAAGGGCGGCGACGGCGGCGTGCCCGTCGTGCCCGGCGACAGCGCGAAGAGCTTGCTGATGAAGTCGCTCGAAGTGCGCGACAAGGTGAAGCTCATGCCGCCGGGCAAACGGAAGAAGTTCGAGCCGTCCGAGCTGGCGCTGGTGAAAGCGTGGATCGACGGCGGCGCCAAACCGCCGGCCATTGCCACGGAAGCGGTTCGCGAAGTGGTCACGCCCCAAATCGAGCCACGGGTCGCACCCCGGAAATCCATCCAGGCCGTCGCCTTCGCCGCGCAACCGAACGTCATCGCTGTCGCGCGCTACCGCGAGGTCGAGCTGCGTGACGCCGACACCGGCGCGGTGCGGCACACGCTCACGGGCATTCGCGGAAACGTGAACTCCGTCGCCTTCTCCGCCGACGGTCAGTGGGTCGCGGCAGCGGGCGGCGAGCCGGGCGTGCAAGGGCAGGCGGCCATCTGGCGCGTCGCGGAGGGGAAACTGGAGCGGGGCTTCGCGGGGCACTTCGACG
>JBJTAU010000139.1:0-2560 GCA_046090965.1 Limisphaerales bacterium
CTGCTGGGCCGTCCATTCGCGCAGGCCGTAGAGCGTCTCGATGATTTCCTGGCCTTTGTTGTTCTGCGGGTTCTTGGTGAGGGCGGGCGCGAGCTCGTCCTGCCGCGTCTGCTTGTTCTTTTGCAGCTTCACGTTCACGAAGGCCTGGGGCGTGGTGAGAAGCTGGCGGAATACGTCCTTGTCCTGGTCGAGCAAGTAGAGGATGAGCCGGTCCGTGTCGGCCACGTGCTGCTTGGGCTCGTGCATCAAGTCCTTGGGGCGGTCCTTGAAAACCTCGGGGGCCTGGCCATACTCGAAATACTCCCGAAAGAAACCCAGCACGCGGGGCTTCGCGATTTTCGAGTCGTCGAGAATGCGGCGGACGTGCTCGGCGAGCTGGGCGCGCGTAGTGAGCTGGCCCTTGTCGGCGGCTTCGAAGAGGCGCGCATCGCGCCGATGGGCGAGCGCAGCGCTGAGGGCGCCGGCGGTCTCGCGCGGCGTGAGCAGGCCGTCCGGCCCGCCCAGCTCGGCACGGAAGATGGCGTCCGCCCGCAGCAGCACTGCGGTGAGCGTCGTGCGGAGCGCGAGGACGCGGTCGCCACCGGTGGCGCAGCGGTCGTAAAGCGCGAGCAGCCGCGTGACTTCCTCGGCCTCGGCACGGCGCGCGAGGGCCAGCGAGAATTGCTTCTGAATCGCCTTCTCCAACTGGTCGCGCGTGGGCGCGGCGTCCGGTCGCAGCAGGTCCACGAACTCGCGCACGGCGTCAAACTTGCCGCGCGGCTTGCCGTCGGCGAGCTCGAAGCCGGTCTGTTTTTCCACAATGGCCTCGGCGTTGCGGAGCAGAATTTCCGTCGTCGGCTCGTCCACGCGGCCGAGCGCCGCGAAGTCCTTGATGCCGCGCTCCGGGCTGGCGGAGAACGGCGGGACCAGACCCGTCGTGCGCGTCGCGACATCCTCGACCCAGCCCGCGGAGGCTTCCGAACAAATCCCCCACAGGCGCGGCGCGGGCGCGGCGACGGTCGTGCCCGCGCCGGCAGCGGGGCCGAAGAGCAGGTCGTGAGGGACGAGGTTGCCGAGGTTGGGCTTGCGCTGCGCGTGTGCGCCGAACTGCCGGGCACCCCAGGCAGCGAAGGCTCCGCGTTGCGCGACGGTGGGCTGGGGCTTGGACTCGGGCGGCGGCATCTTGCCATCGCGCACGAGGTCCAGCGCGACGGCCCAACGCGTGCCTTCCGCGACGATGTCGCCGGTCAGGTCATCGAGCCGCACGTCGCCCTTCTGCTTCTCGGTCCCGTGGCAGCGGACGCAAAAGTCGGCAACGAAGCGCCGGGCCACGGCGGTTTCAGATTCCGATGGAGCAGCGGAAAGTTTCGCGACGAACGCGAGCAAGGCGAACAGAACAGCGGCCTTCATCCCCGAAAAGAATTAAGCCAGCAGCTCGGGAATCGGCCCGCGCGTGTCGAGGTCCTTCAAGCCCGGGTCGGCGATGCCGAAGGCCTTGCGCGGCGCACCGGCGGCTTCGAGCAACGTGAGGAAGAAGTTCGCCGTGGTGCGATGGCCCTTGGCCGCATACTTCGGGAAACAGAGGAAGCGGCCGCGCGTCTTGAGCCGCCCGCCGAGGTCGCCGAGCACGAGCATCGGCCAATCGAAGCAGCGGCTGTGGTGCGATTCCGCCGAGTCGCTCAGGTAAACGATGCTCGTGTTGTCGAGCATCGTGCCTTTGCCCTCGGGCACGGACTGGAGCTTGGTGGCGAGCTTGGCGATTTGCTCCATGTGGAAGCGGCGGATGAGCGTGGTGAGCTGCTCGGCGGTCTTGTCATCGAGCCCCTTGCCGTGACCGATGCTGTGCTTGTCCAGCGGCACGCCGAGGCCGGTCCAGCGCACGCTGAAATAGGGGTCGCCACAGCCGCTCGCCAGCGTGAGCACGTTCGTCAGGCCGCAGATGAGCGACGCCGCGCCGAGGTCGAACATCGCCGCGAGCCGGTCCGGTTCCACCGAGGAACCGAACTGCTTCGTCACCGCCGGGCCGCGCGCGCGCAACGTGGCGCTGAGGTCGTTCAACTGCCCCTGCCGCGTGCGCAAGCTCTCGTAGGCACTCAGGTAATGGCCGAGCTTTTCGCGCTCTTCGCCGTTAAGCCGCGTCGTGACGCGCCGCACGTCGTCGGCCATGAAGTCGAGCAGGTTGCCGCGCTGGGCGAACTTCTCCCGCGCCGCACCTTCCGCCGCGCTGCCGAAGAATTCGTCGTAAGCCAGGTCCGGCCGGCAGCGCGTGGGTGCGGGTTGGTCCGCGCCAATCGCGCTGAGGTTGTAGATCACCGTGTGCTCCGGGCGGTCCGAGATGCCCAGGCCGATTTGCTGGAAGATGGCTGGCAACGCGCGGGCCAGCGCGAGGTCAATGGTTTCGCCCGCCACGCCGGCCTTGCCCGAGTAAGCGCCAAGCGCGCCGAAGTTGTTCGAGTGGCCACCGCCGCAGATGCGCCCGCTGAGACCCTGCACGACGGTCAGCCGGTCCTGAAACGGCGCGAGCGGCGCGGTGGCCTCGGACAGCTCCTGCCCGGCGAGCGGCAGGTCTTCGGTGGCGTCC
>JBJTAU010000140.1:0-2537 GCA_046090965.1 Limisphaerales bacterium
GCGCGGCGCACTTCAACTCGTTCCCCTTCGACCCCGTGCCGCTCACGCAGGACAACGGCGCGCCGGTGTGGAGTCCCGACCCGCGCATCACGGCGGCGACGTTGCGCGACTTCCAAAAGCCCGAGCCGGCGCGGTGGATTCAGATCAACCATCCCGACATGGTCGCGAACTTCACCGACCGCGACGGCGACGGGCGCGCGGACGGCGGCTTCATCGGCCTTCCGCTGATGATTGATGGCATCGAGACGGAGAACTACAGCATGAGCAGCATCCTCAGCGGCGTGCCGTTCACCGTGGCGAAGGACACGAAAACGGGCCGCGACACGGTGCGTTCCCAGCGCGAGTTCGTCTGGCTGCAACTGCTCAACAAGGGCCACCGCTACGTCGGCATGGCCGTGTGCGACGCGCATTCCATCTACGGCAACGGCGTGGGCGGCTGGCGGATGTATATGCCCAGCGCGAGCGACGAGCCGGCGAAGATTGACTGGCGCGAGAACAGCCGCCACGCGAAGGAAGGCCGTAGCTACCTCACCACCGGGCCGTTCCTCCAGGTGCAGACCGAGGACGGCACGCAGCCCGGCGGCACCGTGCGCGCGACCGGCGGCGTGAAGCTCAAGGTCCGCGTGCAATGCACCGACTGGATCGACATTGATCGCGTGCAGGTGCTGGTGAACGGCCGCCTGGAGCCGAAGCTGAACTTCACGCGCGCGACGCACCCGGACTGGTTCGCAAACGGCGTGGTGAAGTTCGACCGCACCATCGACGTGTCGCTGTCCGAGGATGCGCACCTCATCGTCGTGGCGGCGGGCGAGAACTTCGATTTGAAGACCGGCTACGGCACAAGCGGCCAGGCGAAGTTGAAACCCATCGCCTACCACAACCCCATTTGGTGCGACGTGGACGGCGGTGGCTTCAAGCCCAACGGCGACCCGCTCGGCTGGCCGCTCACCACGAAAGTCTCCCTCGACGAAGCCCGCGCTTCGCTCGAACGCCACGCCGCCGCAAAAGCCGCCGCCGCGCACACTACCACCAGCGAGCCGAAGGCCAAGGCAAAGCAGAAGTAGCCCGCTTGGGCCATTGACGAACCGATGCTTGCCAAAGCCGCGAGGCTAACGAACCTTCGCCGCGTGAAGCAGCATTGGCTCCTCATCGCCCTCGTCCACTGCGTCGCCGTGATGGTCGCACACGCGGCACAATCGCCCACTGCCGCGGCACCCGCCCCCACGAAGCCCGCCGCCAAGTCCACTCCCGGCATGGACATCGCGCACACGGTCACGACGGTCACCGGCGTAGCCATCTCGCCGCTGCTGGGCGCGAGCGCTTAAGGGCGTTCAAGTGGTGGAAGACCGACGCGAGCCAGCGGGAGAAGTTGCCGTGGTTCGCGCAGATGTGGTTCTGGGCTCCTGCGCTCCTGTTGGTCGGTGCGGTCGCGCTCAAGGACACCAGTGGCGTGGTCATTCCCACCGCACTGAAGAAGCCGCTGGATGTCGCCGAGGCGCTGGAGAACAAGGTCAGTGGCCTCGTCGCCGCCGGCGCGTTCGTGCCCATCATCGCCAGCGTGTTCGGCTCGGACGCGGTGAAGGAGGCTGTCGTCGGCAACCCCATGCTCGCCTCGCTCGGCGTCTCCGGCATTTTCAACATCCTCATGGTGCCTTTCGCCATCATCGCCTTTTGCGTTGTGTGGTTGGCTGCGCACGCGATCAACATGCTCATCCTCATCAGCCCGTTCGGCACGGTGGACGCGGGGTTGAAGGCGTTCCGCACGTTCCTGCTCTCCACCGTGACCATCACCGGCTTCGCGAACCCGATGGTGGGCCTGGTCTGGTCGCTCATCATCATCGTCGTGAGCTACTTCCTCGCGGGCTGGGCGTTCCGGCTCACGGTCTGCGGCACGCAGTTCATCTGGGACTACTTCACGTTTGGCCGGATGCGCTTCAAGCCGGACGCGAAGGGCAACGCCATGTTCCTCGCGCGGGAAATTATCAAGGTGACCATCCGCACCTACGGCACGCTGGCACGCAACGACGCCGGCGAACTGGTCTTCACCTACCGGCCCTGGCTCCTGCTCGCGCCGCGCACGCTCACGTTGCCGAAGGGCAATTACGCCGTCGGCAAGGGCATCTTCCACAGTGAGATCGTCACGGTGAACGGCGAGGAGCAAACCGCCGTCTTCACGCTGCCGCCGCGCTACAACTCGCACGAGGAGGCGCTGGCGAAGATTTACGGCTGGGGCGCGGTGGTGGACATCGGCCTGCTCGGCGGGCTGAAGGCGTTCTTTGGGGCGATTAAGGAACTGTGTGGGTTTGGGGCGAAGGCGGCGGTGTAGGAACGGCCAATGACCAAAAATGATACGAATTTAACGCCGTCCCATACCCATAGAGAACACGTTTTCGGAGACCGCTGGGGCTATCCTGGGTTTGTCACCGTCTTGACTCGTGACAAGGCACAAGCTTTCCATGGGAGTGGCAAGGCTTATGAAGTGATGATTTCTGAAGCGGGAAAGCAATGTCATCTTGTTACGGTGAACACCGACACCA
>JBJTAU010000141.1:0-6131 GCA_046090965.1 Limisphaerales bacterium
AGCAACGGCGTCAACCCTGCTGACAAGATCGGCCTTGAGCGGCTCCCAGTTGCGCCGCAGCACGGCGAGCATCTCCTTGTCAACCGGCACGCCAATCCACTCCATCCGCGCCACCGCCTGAACGTATCGCCCGCGGAGTAATGCGCGAGGCAGGTCGAGATGCGGACGCATCCGCTCAAACAGTTTGGCGCTGCTGTCCACATCCGTCTGGCAGTAGTCCAAAAGTTGCTGCACTTCGACCGGGGTGTATGGACCGCCGCGCATGGCGAGTTGGCGCATCGCCTCCTTCTCAATCGCGGCGATGCCATCGAGGCCGAAGTAGCCCAAGGCCGCCAGCAGGCTGTGGCGTGAGCGGCGGCGTTTGCCGGCCGGTTCACCAACCAGTGGCAGCTTACGTCCTGAGGTGAGCCAGCGGAACTCGGCATAGAGGTCGAGCAGCCAGCGGGGCATCGGCCAGCCGAGGGCGAGGAAGCAGCCCATTTCGGCCGATCCGAAAAACGTCACCACCAGCGTGTCATCGCCCATCGTGAAGGGCGGTGTGGATCCCAGCACCAGCTCTTTCGGACCCCAGCGGATGTAGATGCCGGTGACGATGTCGTAGGCGACCATCGCGACGGGGTGAGGTCGACCGCCAGAGCAGGACTGGAACTCGAAGTCGCTGACCAGGATGCGCTTGAAACGCGACCGGTGCATGGGGCTCATATTTCGCCGCGCAGACGGCGGAGGACGGGATGGTCGAGGTCGGTGATGACCTTGTCCTTGAACGCCAACTCCAAGATTTTCCTGAATGGCAGATCCGGCCACTTGGGATCCCCCCCCAAGCAGCACTGGCGGGGGCGACCTGCGCGGTGTATGCGCCACCCGCTCGCTGCGAGACCACGCGCGTCCATTGAGTCGTTGCGATGCCGGTCGCGATGTCCAATGCCGATCGGTTCCATGAATCGAGCCTGCCGTCAGGAGCAGGCAAGCGAACCGGCCAGAGCGAGATCTGATTTCCTGGACGCGAGATCGTGGTGAACAAGACGTAGTTCCCGCAGGTTGGCTCGTCGGCCAATGCCTCCCGCAGCGCCGGAGCGACCAAGAAGCATTCGCCCTCGTCCTTGAGCACGACCAGGATAGCCGGAAAGCGAAAATCGGCATCGGGGTGGACGCGGATGAACGCCTCTTTGCTGGGCTTCCGGACCGGCACTCGCAGCACCGGTTGAACTGCACCAAGAGCGGCTACAAAATCCTGGCCCAACCGCAACGAGTCGAGGTTGTCGAAAAGGTTTGGCGATGGAGGCGGTGAAGGCGGTGTTGGTAAGCCCGCAGAGAATTGCGTGAGTTCGTTCGGGGGCGGTGGGGCGGCATTCGACGATAGTCCCGCTGGTTTGTCGGTATCCAAGGTTTGCATTTCTGAATGTGCGTCGTTCATTTTTGTTTTGTGTGTGGTTTTACGATGTGCGTTGCTGCCTGCGGAGGTGATCGAGCACATCTCCGAGGTGAAACCGGACGGTGCGGCCGATTCGTATGCAAACAAGCCGTCCGTCGCGGGTCATATTTTCGACCGTGCGAGTTGTGACACGCAGGTAGGCAGCGATTTCACGCTTGGTGAGGAGACCATTTTCAGGCTGGATTGCAGTGTTGGTTGCGATGTCGTTGCGCATATCCCCTAAAAGCCGCACCTAACTTGTGAACACCAGCGGTCTCCGACCTGCCCGCGCACGTCAGAAATTGGCTAGTGCAGGATGAAAAGTCTTGTCTGCGATCCGCCGCAATCCCCCCCCATGGAAACGCTGCACCTGCAGCTATTCGCCTGTTCAGTCGAGTGACTCCTGTTGAGTTGCTTCGAGGAAAGCGTCTGCCTAGCGCACTCTCGGAGCGAAATCCAAAAAGCGTTGTTCGATTGCCCTCAAGATGGCCGAACGCCTTTCTTTCTCCGACTTTCTGCGAGCATGAGCTGTGAGCACGCTGCTCAGGATAGGGGCGGACTCGTTCAACTCACCCTTCTTGGTCGGATGAGGATAGCCCAAAATAAGGCACGCTTCGGCCACCGTCCACCAGGTTGGTGCCGACTCGCGTCGGAATTCAGGTAGAAGCGTTACTTGCTGATCAAGGTCGAGCTGTTTGCGGGGCGCATCCCGCCTAGGTAGAGGAAGCGCCCTGAATTTGCAGACACGGCATCTGCCAGAGACCTCCTGCGGTGGTTGAGCAGACAAGTGCTTCCCATACGGTGCGCACAATCTGCAAAACTTGACTCCAAGATGCCCATCGACCGCTTCGCCGCTAAGAAGTCTGAAGCAGCACATACTGCAATACTCTGATCGAACTGCATTGCGGCTCCGCACCGGAGGTTTCAAAGAATCAAGACATCGTTGGCAAATTGTTCCGTCATTGGCTCCTCTCCGAACGCCACGCTCCCTGCCCTGTAGCAGATGGGATAACAGCGCCCATGCTACTTGCCCTGTTGCATCATCCAATGAGGTTCTAGCCCCCGGGTCCATCCTAACTGGAAACGCCTCACCCAGTTGAAGCGCTTTGTAATCAGGTGGGACTCCCGCAAAGTTTGCGCGAGGAGAACCAACGCTCGGCCACAGGAGTTGATGGCGTGCGAAGGGGGAGATCATTTCCGGATTATCCCTACCGATCTCGTTGAGGACGGTGGTGAAACGGAGAGCTTGATCGGCAAGGGATCTAACCGCCTCCGGCATGCAACCCCTGGCCAGGTCAATTAATCGAGTGCTGAAATCCTCCGCAACTAACCTAAAGAACTCCAGCGCCTCAGCGTCCGTCATTGCCCTCGCATGTAGCGCTTCCAAGGAATCGACGCAGCTATTCGCCAAGTCCAGCAACGCCTCAAATGACTCAGGCGTGCCCGGCTCGGGCACAGCCTTTCGCTGCACTGAAGTCGTCACTCTGTGGCTTTCCACCCACTGGCGGTTGTCTAACCTCGCTTTTCCCGCTTGAGGCCGGATGCTTGACTCAACAGCGGTCGGGGGCGTTGGCCGCAACAGCCCAGATTTCCAAGGCCCCCTAAAGTGGAATGCTGGATTCCAGTACTGAATGCACTTGGCAAGAGTGCTTTGAACGGCCCCTCGCGAGTTCCCTTTGGTTCGAGGTTGTGGCATGGGCCGGATTCCTTCGCACCTTCGTTTACAAGTCAAGTTCCCAAGGTGGGACACAAGTGCCTACTCTGATCCGGGCTTCGATGATGGTCTTGACTACAATCCTGTGCGATTCTGTAGATCGCTTTCGCTACCGAACATTATCATCCCGGTTTGGGGACAATTGGGGACAAAAGTTTTTTGGCATTCTTCGGTGGTTATCGCTTCGGGCAAAATCGGAGAAGCGAATAATGTCCAATAACCATGCGGTCGTGAGGCACGTTTGGAGAAAACCGGAGAAAGTGATTTCTTGGTTTCGCCCCCCGCCTCGCGCACCATGTTTTTGTTGAGGTTTTCGCAGCCGACTTACTTTTGGAGACAGTTTTGGGACAATCTCCTCAACAGGGGCCAAAGCGGTCTCAAGTGTGGTGGCTTCGATTCTGGCCAAACGCGGGAGCGTCACGGTGAAGCTTCACAAGTCAAAGAGCCTGCTCATGACTCGCTCCCGTTTTGCAATGGCTTTAAGGACACTATCAATTCGTTGCGAGCCGGGCCGGGAATGTGTTCGAGTTACGGCATGGACCAGCTCAAGAGGAATCTAACCATCGGACTCATCGTCGTCGTAATTCCGCTGCTTCTACTTTGGGCGTGGTGGCCGCAGGAGAGTGAAGCGCTGCCGCCCGACAACGGGTTCGAGGATTTTCTAGCCGCCGGACGGATCATTGCACCGACCCCGGGAATGCCCCGCAGTGTATTGAGCGGGATTCGTCCGTTTGTTTCCGATCCGACCAATGCCGAGGCGATGCAGCTTCTGCAACGTGGCCTGAAGAAGACCAGCCGCGTGCCGCTCTACGCCATGGCGCAGGATCCCGCGATGGCGAACGAGTATTTCCGCGGCGCCCTGGCTTTGGGAAAGGGGCTGCGGATTGAAGTGCTCTACCAGTGGCAGACGTTGCACAACACCAACGAAGCCCGGCGGCTGCTGGTGGATCTGTTCCGGTTTGGACACGAGGCTTATCGGGGCGGCTTGTTCGGACACGCGCGCGAAAGCTCCTCGATCGAGGAGGACGTGAGCGCTTGGTTGACCAGTTTGCTGCCCGAAGCAGATGCCGCCGCTTGCCGCCAGGTCGTGCAAGTCTTCGCCGAGCTGGATCAGAAGGCTGACAGCCCGGCCCGAATGTGGCAGCGCGACCTGGTGTTCAAGGGCCGGACGAATGTCTGGCAGATTGTTGTCCCCGATGGGATTTACCATTCGGTGCGGCCTGACTTCAAGAAGCAGAAGGAGGAGTTCATGAAATTCACTACCAGCGCTGCGCGAGTGCGCAAGCGATCGCTCGTGGAACATGCCGCAAAGCTTTGCGAGTTGGAGACCGGCAAGAGGCCGAGCGGTTTTCGAGACCTAGTGCCGCAGTATCTCAAAGCCGTCCCGAAAGACCCGGAGACGGGCAGGGACTTGAGCTACGCGTTTTGAGCCGGCTGAGGGCGCTGCGATTTCAACGCAGCGAGCGCAAGAGCTGTTCGATGCGTTCCAGGTCCACGCCGCGTGGGCGGTTCTCCAGCAGCCAGAGGAGGTCGAGGCGGCCGCCTTCGGGGTCGTCGTTTTGCAGGCGCAGGAGGGCGCGACCGACGCGGTCGCCGGCGGACTCGGGGGAGAGGGCGACGATGAGTTCCTGATAGCGGAGCATCGCGGCGGCGTCTTGCGTGGCGCGTGCGCCGGAGATGAGGTTGCGCAACATGCGGACGATGATGGAGCGCTTGGTCGCGGGTTGCAGGTCATCGTCCGTGATGCGCAGCTCCAATTCTCGCGCAGCCGGGACAAGTGAACCGCCGTCGAAGATGTCGAGAAGTTGGCGGTCGCCCATCTTCGGGCGGTGGAGAACCATGAAGTGGCCGGGCACGGGCGCGCCGCTGACGGTGTCGAGGCCGATGCGGCGGGCGAGTTCGAGGAAGACGACGGAGAGGGTGATGGGGATGCCCTCGCGGTCGTCGAGGACTTCGTTGATGTAGGAGTTGGCGCGGTTGTTGTAGTCGGCGCGGCTGCCGTGGAAGCCGTTTTCCTCGAAGAGGAACTTTTTGAGCGCTCGCAATTTGGATTCATCGTCGGGCATGGCGGCGAGCTGGGCGGTGATGTCCTTGGCCATGTCGTCGAGCTGGCGGCGGTAAGCGGCAAGGTCGAGTTCTTCGTTGTCCAGCTTGGCGAGCAGGAGCGCGGCGTGGAAGAGGTCAATCTTCGTCTCCGGCTGGTCCAGCTCGCGGAGCAGCGCGGTCTCGACGCTGCGGCGATGCACGTCGCGGGCGAGCTTGCGGAGCTGGCCGACCTGCTTTTCGAGCGCGTCGGCGCGGGAGTTGAGCGCGGCGAGGCTGGCGGGCGCATTCGTCTGGAGCGACTTGAGCAACTTGGCGTCCGGCGTCGCGGAGCCGTCGAGTTGCTTGAGCAAATCATCGTTGAGCCCGCCACCCGCAAGCGCGGGGATGGACTTGGCGACCTGGAAGTTTTTGAACGCCGCCTTGGTGTCGCGGAACTTCGCGAGGCCGACCTTGCCGGTGCGGAGCGTCGCGTCGTCGGACTCGATGGCGAGCTGGTCGTTGACGTAGCAGAGGAGGCGGTCCTTCTCGACGCGGACCTTGATGGTGTTCCAGTCGCCGGCGCGGTAGTGCGGCGAGGGGACGGTCTTGAGAATCGCCCACGAGTAAACCGTCGGGCCGTCGAAGCGCGTGAGGCGGAGCTGGCCGGCGGTGGGATAGAAGCCGTAGTGGAGGTCGCCGCCGTCGGAGGAGAACACCAAGCCCGCTGCGCCGCTTTCATTTTCCAGCTTCACGGTGACGGCGATTTCGTAAGGCACGGAGGGCACGTCGCGCTGGTTCAAGCAAAGAGCGCGACCGCCGAAGCCCTTGCCCGTGCCTTCGACGGAAACGCGTCCGGCCTTTTGCGACCAGCGCGCGCCGAGCAGCGGCTGCCACTCGCGCGGGTTGAGGTTGCCGATGGTGAGCCAGCGCGCGATGGGGACGGGGTTGGGCTTGGCGAGGAGCGGCTTGAGCGAGTTGATG
>JBJTAU010000142.1:0-2633 GCA_046090965.1 Limisphaerales bacterium
GTAGGTGAGGAAGGCCATCACCCACGCGAGCGCGGTCATGTAGAGGAGTTGGAAGAGCGGCCATTTCCACGCGTTGGTCTCGCGGCGCACGACGGCGATGGTGCTGACGCATTGCAGCGCGAAGACGTAGAAGACCATCAAGGTCACGCCCACCAGCGGCGTGTAAGCGGGTTTGCCATCCTCGCGCTTCTCCTCCTGCAAGACCTTGGCGAGGCTCGTGGTGGCGGCGGTGTCCTTCGTGTCCGTTTCGCCGACGTTGTAGACCACGGACATGGTGCTCACAAAGACCTCGCGCGCCGCGAAGCTGGCGACGATGCCGATGCCCATCTTCCAGTCGAAGCCCAGCGGCGCGATGGCGGGTTCAATCAAGTGCCCGAGGCGGCCGGCGAAGGAGTGGCGGAGTTTTGCGCCTTGGATCGCATTCTCCATGGCTTCGAGCCGCTCCAAAAGGGTTTCGACGACCTGCGGTGGACCTCCCTCGCCCCCAGCGGGGGAGAGGGCTTGAGGGTGAGGGGGCGGGGCGTTCGTAGCAGAAGGAACCGTTGTTGGCGAAGGGACGCTTTGCCCCCTCACCCCGGCCCTCTCCCCCGTTGGGGGCGAGGGAGGAGAAGCTTGTGGTGCATCGCCTGCTTTCGCCTTCGCAACCGCTCTGAGTTCCTGAATCTTCTTGGCAACATCTTCTTGGGTCTTCTCCTCGGGGTAGATTGGCCGAAGCATACCGAGCTGCATTTCGGGCATCTGGACTTCCGCCTTGTAGCTCTTCGGATACGTCGCCAGAAACCACAGCACGATGTTGATGCCCAGGATCACCGTGCCGGCACGGCGGAGGAAGAGTTTCGAGCGGGCCCACATGTGGCGCAGGATGGTCGTGGCCACGGGGCGCTTGTAGGGCGGCAGTTCCATGATGAGCATCGGCGTCTCGCCCTTGAGCAGCGTCTTCTTGAACACCCACGCCATTACCAGCGCCATCACGGTGCCGAGCAAATACATGGCGAGCAGGGTCAGCCCTTGCAGGCCGAACACGCCGCCGAGTTTCGTCTCCGGCACGCACGCGGCGATGAGCACGGCATAGACCGGCAGGCGCGCGGAGCAGCTCATCAACGGCGCGACGAGGATGGTCACGAGCCGGTCCTTCGGCGTCTCGATGGTGCGTGTGGCCATGATGCCGGGAATGGCGCAGGCGTAGGAACTCAGCATCGGGATGAAGCTCTTGCCGTGCAGACCGACCTTGCTCATGAGGCGGTCCATGAGGAAGGCCGCGCGCGCCATGTAGCCGGTGTCCGCCAGCAAGCTGATGAAGAGGAAGAGCAGCAGAATCTGCGGCAGGACGACGACGACCGCGCCGACGCCCTTGATGACGCCGTTGACGAGCAGGTCGTTGAGGTCGCCGGGAGCCATGAGGCCGCCGACCCAGCCACCGAAGCCGTCGAGCAGGCCGGTGAGGAAGTCCATGGGAATCTTTGCGAAGGTGAAGATACCCTGAAACATCAGTGCCATCAGCCCGACGAAGATGGCGAGGCCCCAGACTTTGTGCGTGAAGATGCGATCGAGCTTGTCGCTGGTGGTCTCGATGACGATGCCGGACTCCGAGACCGTGGCGGCGACGATGTCTGCGATGCGGGCGTAGCGGGCGTCGATGGTGGCGGTGCGCCAGTCAACACCGGCGGCTTCGAGTCGCGCGCGGGCAGCGGTGACGGCAGCGGCAAGCTCGGCGGGATAGTGCGAGTGGGTGCTGGTGAGCACCTTCTCGTCGGAGAGGAGCAGGAGGGCTTCGGCCTGGGCGGAGATGAAGCGAGCCGGAGAAGTTTTCTCCAACGCCACTGCGAGCGCGTTGACTTCCGTGCTGAACGGCGCGGACGGAGCGGCGAAGAGTTTCGCCGTAGGAGAC
Source organism: Limisphaerales bacterium (assembly GCA_046090965.1). GTDB lineage: Bacteria > Verrucomicrobiota > Verrucomicrobiia > Limisphaerales > SXTU01 > SXTU01. The sequence continues at coordinate 1,889 of JBJTAU010000142.1, forward strand.
GAGGTGACGAGTCTCTGACTGTCTTCCGCGTTCCGCGTTCCGCGTTCCGCGCTAGATGGAGACTCGTCACCTCGTCTCCTACTGAGGGTGGCGGCGATGCGCTCGGCGAGTTCCTTCACGCCCGTGCCTTCGCTCGCGATCAGCGGAAGCACTGGCACGCCGAGTTCCTTCGCGAGCGCAGCGGCGTCCACGCGATGGCCGTTCTGCTCGGCCACGTCGGTCATGTTGAGCGCGAGGAGCGTGGGGTAGCCCAATTCGATGACCTGTGTGGCGTAGTAGAGGGTGCGTTCGAGGTTCGAGGCGTCCACGACCACGACGACCAACGACGGCGCGGGCACGTCGTCGAGCCGGTGGAAGAGCACGTCACGCGAGACCTCCTCGTCGAGCGACTTGGGGCTGAGGCTGTAAGTGCCAGGCAGGTCAATGAGCGTGATGCCGTCCGCGCCCCGGAGCGCGCCTTCCTTGCGCTCGACGGTGACGCCCGCGTAGGTGACTACCTTGGCGCGCAAGCCGGTCATCACGTTGAACAGCGTTGTCTTGCCGCAGTTCGGGTTGCCGGTCAGGGCGACGTGGCGTTGGGGGGAATCGGGCATCGAGATTTAACGCAAAGGCGCAAAGACGCGAAGACGCAAAGAACAGGAATGAAGGATCCGAAACAAAGGCGGTTCAATCTCTGCGCCTTCGCGACTCTGCGCCCTTGCGTTGAATTGCATCGCCTTCACTGGGGCTTCACCAGAATCAGCTC
>JBJTAU010000143.1:0-5804 GCA_046090965.1 Limisphaerales bacterium
CAGCCGGACAACGACCAATGGCTCGCCGAGGTATAGCGCGCCGCGCGGAAGGAACACCCCGACGTGTTCACCGCCATCTGGAGCACGGAGCCGACGCCCGCGCTCTTCGACCTGGCGCGCGACGGCACGGCGGACTTGCGCATCGTCGAGGGTTACACGCACAGCGTGAAAGCCGGTCAGAGCATGACGTGGGACGGCGCGCTGCGGCGGCTGGAGAAGTTCGCCGAGGCGAAGGTGTTGGAGAAAACCATCTTCAGCTTCGGCCACGTCACGGCGCAGAAGAGCCATCGCGGCGAATACCTCAAGCAGACCCGGCTCCGCGAACACGCCGAGGAGTTGAAACGCCGTTTCCCCGCGCTGCCCGGCGTCGCCTTCTTCCCGCCCAACTGTCCCGACACGCCGGAGCAGCGCGACTTGATCCGCTTCTGCGACCGCCTCAGCGCCGAGCTATGGCCGGACGCGAAGGAGAAGTGAAGTTGCCGCCCGCTTAATGCGTGGACATCCCCGCGAGCCGTTCCTATCGTCTCGCGCGTGAAATCCGCCCTGCTCTCGCCCTTGTGCCTCCTGCTTGCGGCCAGCCTGGCTCAGGCCGCCGAGCAACTCGTCATCCCTACCGCTTACGAATGTCCGCGCGCCACCGGGCCGATCAAGATTGATGGCAAGGCCGACGAGCCGGCCTGGGCGAAGGCCGTCGTGATCGAGTCCTTCGTCGCGTTCTGGGCAAACCGCCCCGGCAAGACCAGGACCAAGGCGCGCCTGCTGTGGGACGACGAATTCATTTACTTCCACGCGGAGATGGAGGACGCCGACCTTTACGCGGATGAGCGCCAGACCAACGGCCGCATCTGGGACAACGACGTCTTCGAGCTGTTCTTCAAGCCGAGCGAGACTGCGCTCGCCTACTACGAGTTCCAATTCAACCCGCTCAACGCGCAGTTCCACACCTTCCTCCCGTCGCGTGGCGCGGGCGGCATGAAGCGCGCGCTGAGTTCCGCCGAGGACTGGAAGTTCAACGTGAAGACGGCCGTGGTGCTGCAAGGCACCTTGAACAACTGGCGCGACACGGACAAGGGTTGGTCCGTCGAGGGCCGCATTCCGTGGAAGGATTTCCACCGCACCGGCGGCGCGCCCAAGCCCGGCGACACCTGGCGCTTCGCGCTTTGCCGCTATGACTACTCGAAAAACTTCGAGTCGCCCGATCTGACCAGTTGCGCTCCGCTCACCGCCCCCTCCTACCATCGCTACGAGGATTACTGCCGGCTCAAGTTCGTCGCGGCCAAGCCCTGACATCCCGCCATGAAATTGCTTCTCACTGCCTTCATCGCCTCGCTCGCCGCTGCGCACGTCTCGGCCCAGCCGCTCCGCCCGAAGGACGCCGACACTAGCGAACTGGCGCAGCAGGCCATCGCCGCCTATCGCAAGGGCGACATCCCCGGCGCCACCGGCCTCGCCACCAAGCTCATCGAAGCCGCGCCGAAGCAGCCGCAGGGCTGGATGCTGCGGGCGCAACTCCACGTAATCCAGCGGGAGCACGCCAAGGCGGTGGCGGACTATTCCGAAATCCTCAAGCTCGATCCCAAGGCGGCGAATGCGTGGCAAGCGCGCGGGGAGGCGAACTTCAAGCTCGGCAAGATCGCGGAGTCCATTGCCGACTTTGACAAGTTTCTCGAACTCGTCCCTGCGCAACGGCCGCACCACTGGCAGCGCGGCATCTCGCTCTACTACGCCAAGCGGTTCAAGGACGGGAAGGAGCAGTTCGAGATCCACCAGACGGTGAACTCGAACGACGTGGAGAATGCCGTCTGGCATTTCCTCTGCGCCGCGCGGGCGGATGGTGTGGAGTCAGCGAGGAAGAATCTCATTCCCATCGAGGGCGACGGCCGCGTGCCAATGGCGCAGGTCCATCAGCTCTTCGCCGGCAAGGCCAAACCCGAGGACGTGCTCGCCGCCGCCAAGGCCGCGCCCGCCGAGACGCGCTCCGGCGAGCCGATGTTTTACGCGCACCTCTACCTTGGCATTTACTTCGAGGCCATCGGCGACGCCAAGCAGGCGCGGGAATACATCCTCAAGTCCGCCGAACGCGCGAACCAGAACGGCTACATGGGCGACGTGGCCCGCGTGCACGCGGAGATTTTGCGTCGGCAGGAGAAGCCGTGACCGCGGTCGGGAAAAAACCCCTTGCCGGGCCAAGGCCCCTCGCTACGTTGCGCGCGTGAACCATTCGCCCGGTTTTCTGAAGCTCGTCACCACGGCCCGCGCCGGCGTGCGCGAGCTGACCCTCGAGCAGGTGCGCGCCCGCCTCGCCACCAACCCGCGCGCCGTGTTGCTGGACGTGCGCGAGGATTCCGAGTGGCAGGCTGGCCACGCAGAGCAGGCGCAGCACCTCGGGAAGGGAATCCTGGAGCGCGATCTGGAGCAGCGGTTCCCCGATCCGGACACGGAGATCATCATGTATTGCGGCGGTGGCTTCCGCTCCGTGTTGGGCTGCGATGCCGCGCAGCGCATGGGCTACCGCAACGTGGCCTCGCTCATCGGCGGCTACAAAGGTTTGCTCGCCGCCGGCTGGCCGATGAAGAAAGCGGCCTGAGCGCCGTCCCTCAGTTCGACTTTATGAAACACCTCCCCGCCCTGCTGGCCATCCTGTTCGGCGCGCAGCTCTCCGCCCGCGCCCAGGCGCCGACCATCGTGAAGTTCGATTCCGCCAAAGTCACCGCCGGCGAGGCGCTGCCCGGCAGCAATTGTGTCGTGACCGTCAGCTTCCAAATCCAGGCGGGCTACTACTTGCACCCCAACCGCCCCACGCTCCCGCGCGTCACGCCCACGACCGTCCAAGTCGGGACGCTGGGCTTGACCCGCGCACTCCCGGCGGCCTATGCCGCGCCCGGACAAAAGACCATCCCCGGCAACCCCGCGCCGGTGCCGGTGTATGAAGGTGCCCTCACCGCGCAGATTCCGGTGGTGATCGCGCCCAACGCGGTCTTCCCAATCTCCCTGCCCGGCGTCGTCTCCTACGCGCCCGTGAACGAGAAAACCCATACCCCCGGGCGTCCCGAGCAGGTGCGTTTCACCGTGTCCATTCCGCGTGGCACCAACCCGCCACCCGCCAACGCCAAGTCGCCGACGCCGGACCCGAAGAAGAAGTAGTAGTTACGCACGAGAGCTCGCTTGGTCCTCCGGCGGCCACCGTCCGCCTCCTCGCCATGAAGCGACCTACTCCCCACCGCCCGCCGCAGATTCTGGTGCCGCGCCACTCCCAGCAAGACCTCGGCGCATGATGCTCATCCGCACGCGCGTCGCGCCCAGCACGATCCACGGCATGGGGTTGTTCACGGTGGAGCCGGTGCTGAAAGGCACGCCCATCTGGCGCTTCGAGCCGGGCTTCGACCACGATTTCTCACCGGAGCAATTCAGCGCGTTGCCGCCGCTGGCGCGCGACCACACGCGCTGGTTCTGCTTCGTCAGCAAGATGGACGGCCACGTCATCCTCAGCGGCGACCACGCGTGCTTCATCAACCACTCGCCGACAAACAACACCGGCGCGCCGCCCAATCCGCAGCCGCCCGTCACCACCGTCGCGCTCCGCGACCTGGCCGCCGGCGAAGAAATTACCTGCGACTACTGGAGCTACGATGCCGACACGCCGTGGAAGCTCGGCCTCGTCCCGCGTGACGCGCCGCTGGGAGCGAAGCCCGCTTGAGTCGCACGGTCACTTGAGTTCGATGCCCACCGGGCAATGGTCGCTGCCCATGACCTTCGCCCGGATGAACGCCGACTTCAGCTTCGGCCGCAGCGCAGCGCTCAGGAGAAAGTAATCGAGCCGCCACCCCACGTTCCGCGAGCGCGCGCCGCCCATCGGACTCCACCAAGTGTAATGGCCGCCGCCTTGCTCGAACTCGCGGAAGGTGTCCACGAAACCAGCCTTCACTAAGGCGTCGAAGCCCGCACGCTCCTCCGGCGTGAAGCCGTGGTTCTTCACGTTGGCCTTCGGATTTGCGAGGTCCAGCTCCGTATGCGCCACGTTCAAGTCGCCGCACCAGACGACGGGCTTGGTCTTCTCCAACTTCTTTAGATACGCGAGGAAGTCCCGATCCCACTGCTGGCGATACGGCAGCCGCGTCAGCTCGCGCTTCGAGTTCGGCACATAGACATTCACGAGGAAGAAGCCCGGGAACTCAGCGGTGATGACGCGCCCTTCGCGGTCATGCTCTACAATGTCGATGTGGTTCGCGACTTTCAACGGGCGCTCCTTGGTGAAGATCGCCGTGCCGCTGTAGCCCTTCTTCTCGGCGCAGTTCCAATACGTCGTGTAGTCCGCTGGCCAGAGTTGTTCCACGTCGTCGGGCGTGCATTTGGTTTCCTGGAGGCAGAGCACGTCCGGGTTTTCCTCGGCGAGGTAAGCGAGGAAGTTCTTCTTCAGCACCGCGCGCAGGCCGTTGACGTTCCAGGAAATCAGTTTCACGGACGGCGACGCTAGCGGAAGCGGAACACGCGCGCCACTCTGAGAAGGACTTGAGCACCGCAGAGGCGGGAAAGGCGCAGAGGAAGCCAACGCAAGCCAGTCTTCACTGCGCCTTTCCCGCCTCTGCGGTGCCATCTACCAGTGCTCTCTCCCGGCTTGCCCGCCCCGCGCGCGGCGTCGCACTCTCATCCGCGCATGAAGTCCCCGCTCCGTCTCGGCTTCGACAACTACGCCCTCCGCGCGCTCGGCTGGAAGGCCGGCCAAATCCTCGACCACGCCGCCACGCTCCAGCTCGACGCCGTCCTCTTCTCGGACTTCGACGTGTATGAGTCGCTCACCGATGACCATCTCCGCGACCTCAAGCGCCGCGCGGACGACCTCGGCCTCACGCTCTACGCCGGCATGTTGAGCATCTGCCCGTCGTCCGTGATTTTCGATCCCCGTCGCGGCACAGCGGAACAGCAACTCCGGCTTTGTCTGCGCATCGCCCGGCTGCTCGGCTCGCCCGTCGCGCGCTGCGTGCTCGGCAAAGTGGAAGACCGCCGCAGTCCCGGCGGAATCGCCGCGCGCATCGCCGAAACCCTCGCTGTGCTGCGCGCGGTGCGCAGCGAAGCGCTCGACGCGGGCATCAAGATCGCCGTCGAGAACCACGCCGGCGACATGAACTCGACCGAATTGCTCGAACTCATTGACTTGGCCGGTCGCGATTTCGTCGGCGCTACGCTCGACACCGGCAACGCGCTCTGGGCACTGGAAGAGCCGCTGACCGCGCTCGAAACGCTCGGCCCCGTCACCCTCTGCACTGGCATCCGCGACTCGTATCTGTGGGAGACACCCGAGGGCGCGACCTTGCAATGGACCCCCGTCGGCACCGGCCTCGTGGATTGGCCGGCGTTCTTCCGCCGCTTCGCCGAACTGTGCCCGCACTCCCCGGTCATCATCGAGACCATCTCCGGCCGCCCGATCTTCCTCCCGTTGCTGCGCGACTTCTTCTGGGACGCCTACCCGCGCGCCACCCCGGCGACGCTCGCTGCGATGGTCCGTCTCGCTCGCGCCGGCGAACCGCGTGAGCCGTTCAACCCGCCGGCTGGCGAAGGCGGCCAGCGCGCGACCGAGCAACACCAGTTGGCGGAACTGGAACGCAGCGTGCGCCACTGCCGGAAGGTGTTCGGGGAACTAAACAGCTCGGCTCGAACGTAGTCGCAACCTTCAGGTTGCGAATCAGGCCTCGCTGTAGCGGCGCGGGGTGCGCGCCGAGTTGCGCCCACGGCGGGCACAGACCCCCGCTACAAACCCATTCGCAGGCTGCATCCGGCCACTACGCGCACCGCAGAAACCGCCTCCA
>JBJTAU010000144.1:0-10593 GCA_046090965.1 Limisphaerales bacterium
CTTTCTTCGCGCCGGCCACCAGCAGGCCGGCGTGCGCCGTGTCGGGAAAACCGATCACCTCGCCACCGACGTGGCGCCACGCAAGGCCATCGTCGCTCGCGAAGGCGCTCACTTGCTGGCCGCACAATTCCAGCCGCAGCCACACGCCCGCCGCGCCGATGGTGAAATGCTTTGACCGTTCCTTGCCCGCCGTCGAGCGGGACCGCGTGATGCCGGACTTCGTGCCTTCAGAGAGAAGGTAGTAAGCCGGCCCGGCGGCGTCGAAGCGGCCGAGGACGGCCAAGCCGGCGACCTTGTAACGGTCCGGCCCGCCGCGCGTCCCGGCCTGCGGCGGCACGAAGGCGGTGAAGCGCGCCGTCTCGCCGACGGCCTGCTGCACAAAGTAATGCCCGTCATCCACCGAGTAAGCCGTGCCCGCGCCGTGGACGAGGAACTCGCCGTTGATCCGCGTGAAACTTCCCGACGCTGGCACCGGGCCGACGCTGCGCGCCTCCCATTCCGCCGGCCGGGCGGTGGCAGTGGCACGGTCGAGCTTCACCGCGCGCACGTCTGCCAGCGGCACGCGCTGGACGGCAGCGTTGGTCACGGCGATGACGAACGCGCCCGGCTCGACGGAGATTTTCCCGGCGAAGGATTTGCCATCGAGTGTAATGAGGGTGTCGGCGAGGAGTGTGAGCGGCAGGAGCAGAATCGCGAGCCAGGCATGTGCGGCGAGCGAGCCGATGTGGAGCGCGGCATTCATGCCGCAGAAAGCTGCGAGGTCGGAGTGGGTGCGAAGACCGTTCGGCTTGCGGACGCTTCTGCGGCCTGAAGGCCGCGCTCCCCACACTCGTGTCGCCTCGACCGAACTGTGCGCCATCTGGCTTACGGTGACGCCTCTCACTTGAACTGGGCGCGGGCGCGCTTCTCGATGGTGGACTTGGCGTCGGCGAGCTGTTTCTCGGCGGCGAGCTTGCGTTCGAGTTGTTGCGTCACCTGCGTCTCGGCGGTCTGAACGGTGCGCTTACGTAAGGCCACATCGGTGGCCGCACGGTCGGCGACCCCGGTGGCAACACCAGCCTGCACCTTCAACTGGTCGCGCTCGCGCGCGAGCTTCTGAACGGTGTTCCCGAGGTCGGTGGTTTCCTGCTCGACCTGCTTCCGCGCCTTTTCCGCCTCGGCGAGCTTCGCGTTCAACTCGGCGAGCTGCTTCTCCTTCGTGGCCTTCGCCTCGGTAAGTTTCTGCTCCGCCGCCTTGACCTGCTCCTCGGCCTGGAGCCGCGCTGCCTTCGTCTCGCGCTCGACTTTCTCCTGCGCGGCTTGGGCGGTCTTCAAGGTGGTGGACTTCACGGTCGCGTCCACGGTCAGGCGGTCCAGATCGCGCTTCTTCGCAGCCTCCTCGGACTGAAGGCGGTCGCGCTTCACGCGTGCCTCCTCGGCGGCGCGGGTCTTGGCGGCGAAGTCCGCGTTGGCTTTATCGGCGGCGGTCTTCGCCTCGGCAACTTGCGCGGCGGTGATGGACTTGTCGCCCGCGGCCTTGCGCGCCAGCTCGGTGTGCGCGGCAGTGAGTTTGTCCAGGGACTGTTTCGCGGCGGACTCGGCTTTCTTCGCCTCGTCGCGCGCGGTGGCGGCCTTCTGCAAGTCCGCCGTCGTCTGCTTCCACGTGGCCTCCTGCTTGGTGCGGGCGGACTCGGCCTGCTCGGTGTTCACGGCGGCGGCCTTGCGGTTCGCCTCGGCGCTGCGGGTGCGGTTGGCCTCGTCCTGCTTGACGGCAGCCAGCCGGTTGCGGGCGCTGCTCAACTGGTTCTCCGCCGCCGCCGCTTCGATGTTCAACTTCGTCTGCGTCGTGTCGCGCGTGCGCGTGGCGGCGAGCACCTCCTGACCGCGCTGCGCGAGCAGGGCCTTGCCCTGGTCGTGCTGCGCCTTGAGCTTCTCGGTCTCGGCGAGCTTGGCGTCGTAGGCGGCGGTGACCTTCTTCGCCTCGGCGCGTGCGGTGTCGGCGGTGGCCTCGGCGGTCTTGAGTTCGGTGCGCACGCGGGTGAGCGCGTCCTGCTGTTCGGTGAGCTTGGCCAGCACGGACTTCACGGAACGCTCGGCGTCCTGCACAGCATCCAGCTCGGTGCGGATCTTGCGCTGTTCCTCGTCGTCCATCCGGGCGCGCTTGTCGTTCTCGGCGAGGACGAGATTGCGGACGGCATCGGCCTTCGCCTTCCACTCGCGTTCGGCGGCGGCATCCACTTTCACCAGCTCGGCGTGGATGGACTGCGGCCCGAGGCGGAGCGCAGCGGAGAAGAGGTTCGTCCCGGTGCCCTGCCGGATTTCCACCAGGTCCTGCGCGGGCACTTTGTAGCCGCGCAGCGTGGCGTCCTCGACGGTCAGCCCGTCGGCGGCGATAGCGAACTTCTTCACCAGCAACACCGAGCCATCGCTGGCCTTCACGCGGAACGCCGGCGCGCCGGGCGCGGGATCGCGGAGGATGACGGCGATGACCTCGTAGGTGGCATCGAAGAACTTCAGGCCGAACAACACCGAACTCAGCTTCACGCGCCCCCGGTCGAGGCCCTTGAACTCGCCGTCCACGAAATCCCCGTTGACCAGCAGCACACCGGCGCGGCCCGACTCGATCTTCGCAGCGCGCTGGGCGGAGAGACTTTGGAAGACGATGCGCGAGGCGTTGACGGTGGAGAGGGAAAAGTCCTTCTGCGCGCCGCCGAATTGCAGCGCGGTATCGTCCGCCGAAACGAGCGGCGCGGCGAGGAAGGAGCCGTCCCACGTCACGACGCCGCGGTCGAGGCCGAGGCGGCGCTCGCCGGGCGCGGGCGCGCTCGGGGCGTTGGGCGGGTGCAGGCGGCTGGCGGGGATGACGCCGAGTGGCGTGGAGGGACTGCTCCACTTGAGCTTCGCCATCGCGGGCGGCTTGGCGGAGAAATACTCGATGCTGAGCGGATAGAACTGCCCCGCGTTGAGCGCAACGGGCTGGCTCACGACGGTCGTGGATTGCTGCCGCCACTCGTCAATGATTTGGCGGTCGCCGAGCCAGACCCGCACGCCGTCGTCGGCTTCGACGTGGAAGGTGTAGTTCTCCGTGTGCTGCGCCTGCACCTGGCCATTCCAGCGGACCGAGAAATCCTCCGTGGGCACGCCGGGCGCAGCGGGCTTGTCGGCCCAGTCGAAATTTACCTGTGCGTCGAGGCGCTTGAGCACTTCACCGGAGCAGTCGGGCCGCGAGAAGTAAGTGCCGAGCAGACCGTGCTGTGGCTTGCGCGCACCGGACTCGGCGGGCCGTGACGGCGTGAGTGCGTCGGCGGGGATGGGCGACTTGCGCTGCGACGCGCTGCTCCAGAGCAGGCGGAGCTTGGCGTCCTTGCTCGTGTTGAAGTGTTCGAGGCGCAGGTCGTATTTCTGGCCGGCGGGGAGCGGGACGACCGTGCTGTAGAATTCGCCGGGCCGGTCGTTCCATTGGTTGAGGATGAGCTGGCCGTCGAGCCACAGCTTCACGCCGCCGCCCGACTCGACGTGGAAGGTGTAGCTCTCCGTGAACTGCGCCGCGACCTGCCCGCTCCAGCGCGCGCTGAACGCCTCGGCCGGCACCTCGGAGACCGGCGCTCGCTCGCCCCAGGTGAAGTCGAGCTGCGGGTCAATCCGCGTGACGGCGCTGCTGCTGTCGAGTTCCGTGCGGCGGTAATAAGCGGCCAGCAAACCACGCGTGGCCGGGGTGTCGGCAGGCTTGCTGCCGATGGCCGCGTGAAGCTGGTTGCGCGGCACGATGCTCTTCGGGATGCCGGGACCGGTCCACGACAGGCGCACGCGCGCGGGGCCGAGGTTGTCGTAGTATTCAAGGCGGAGGTCGTAGCGCTGGCCCTGCTGCAGCTCGATGTCGCCGGAGAGTGCGGTTCCATCGGCCACGCGCCAGGCGTCGCAGATGAGCCGGTCCGCAAGCCAGAGGCGCGCACCGTCATCGGCATCGAGGTGGAAAGTGAACTTGCCAGAGACGGGCGCCTCGAGCTGCCCGGCCCAGCGCGCACTGAAATAATCCTTCTGCACACCGGCAATCGGCTCGCCAAGTTCCCAGTCGAAGTTGACCGACTCGTCGAGGCGATGCACCGCGCGCCCGCTCAAATCCACGCGCTCATAGTAAGTGCCCAGCAGGCCGTTGCCGCGGCCCTTCATCAGTGCGGCGACCTCGGGCGGCAGGCTGCTGGCCGCGCCGCTGGTGAAGACCGCCGACTCGACGCCCGCGAGCGGGAACTTCTGCTGCTCGCCGGTGAGCAGAGTGATTTTAACACCGCCGGGCGGATCGAGTTGAACAGCGCCTTCGAGGAACTTGCCGTCGCGGGTGCGGAGGGAGCCGGCTGTTGCACTGGCTGCGAACGCCAGAAGGAAGGCCACGAACTTCGTATGCATTGCCAGATCCTACCGCTGATACAGCGGGATGTAGTGATACGGCATCGCCAGGATCATCGTATAAACTGCTGTGCAGAAAGTCGGACCCACACCGCCGCGGCCGCGCGCTTCCCAGTAAGCCACGTCGCCCTGCTTCACGACTTGCGCCATGAGGGTGTCTTTCACTTTGGCATACCACTTCTGCCAGGTTTCGCCGCCGACCATGTATTGCGCGGACGCGGCGTAGAAGTTGCCGTAGGTGAACCACTCGTGATCCTCGCGGAGGTTGTCGAAGAGGTAGGCGGAACCTTTCTTCACCATCGGGTCGTCATAGAGGCCGCAGACTTGGAGGGAGTAGATCGCCGCCGCCGTGCGGGCGAAGCCGGGGTCCCGCTGCGGTTGGTAGCAGAAGCCGCCGGTGCGCTCGTCCTGACAGCGCTTCACGTAGAGCACACCCTCGTCGATGGTCCGCTGCGGCACTTCCAGCCCGCCGTTCTTCGCCGCGCGGATCGCGACGAGCGAAAGGACGGTCACGGAGATGTCGGCGTCCTTGGCGATGGGCCGGTAGCGCCAGCCGCCCTCGTGGCCCGGCTCGCTGGCCTGCGCGCTGATGATGACCTTCACGGCTTTGTCGAGCTTCGCACGCATGGTCGGCGACTTGGTTTCGCCGTAAAGCTCGGCTAGCGCGATCGTGGCGATGCCGTGCGAATACATGTATTGGCCGTCGCTGCGCATATTGTAGAGGCCGTCGGGGCCGATGGAATCAAGGAGGTAATTCATCCCCGCCGTGACGTTCTTGCCATACTCGCCCTCGCCGGGCAGGTGGCCGGCGGCTTGGAAGGCCATGAGCGTGTAGCCGGTCATCGCGACCTGTCGGCGCTGTTCGTCGCCGCTGAAGCCCCACGCGCCGGAGGGCTGCTGCTTGGAGGCGAGATACTTGAGGCCGCCCTTGATGACGGCCTCGGTCTTGGCGTCCACGATGACGGTGTCCTTGGGCCGCGCGGGTGAGCCGGGCGCGCCAGCAGCGGGACAAGTGGGTGATAAGCCGCCCAGCAAGGCGGCCGTCATCCGGCAGTGGAGAAGGTGTTTCACGGTTACGTTGACCGTAGCAGCCGACGCTGCGGGGTTCACGGGAAATTCACTCAAACACACGGGCAGCGGCAGCGGCCTGTCGGCTTGCCGTGGGGTCGCGCTTCCCGCACACTTGGCGCATGGGTAACACCTTCGGCCAGCTCTTCCGCGTCACCACTTGGGGCGAGTCCCACGGCGGCGGCGTGGGCGCGGTGGTGGACGGCTGCCCGCCGCGCCTCGCGCTCACCGAGGCCGACATCCAGCCCGATCTCGACCGCCGCCGGCCCGGCCAGTCCAGCATCACCACGCCGCGCAAGGAGGCCGATGCAGTGCAAATCCTCTCTGGCACGTTCGAGGGCAAGACGCTGGGCACACCGATTTCGCTCGTGGTCAAAAACGACGACCAGCGCTCCGAGGCCTATACGGAGATGGCGACGAAGTTTCGTCCGTCGCACGCCGATTACACTTACCAAGCCAAGTTCGGCATCCGCGCGTGGCCGGGTGGCGGTCGCACCAGCGCGCGCGAAACCATCGGGCGGGTCGCCGCCGGAGCCATCGCGCGGAAACTCCTCCGCGAGCGCTGGGGCGTGGAAATTCTCGCGTGCGTCGAGTGCGTGCAACACCTCCACTGCCATGTGGACGTGGAGAAACTCACGCTCGCGCAGATCGAGGCCAACATCATCCGCTGCCCTGACCCGGCGGTGGCGGAGAAGATGATCGCGCTCATCGAGCAGGTGCGCTCGCAAGGCGACAGCGTGGGTGGCGTCATCACCGGCATTGCGCGCGGCGTGCCGGCGGGCTGGGGCGAACCGGTGTTCGACCGCCTCGAAGCGGACCTGGGCAAAGCCATGTTGAGCCTGCCGGCGACGAAGGGTTTTGAAATCGGCTCCGGCTTCGGGGGAACGATGCTCACCGGCACGCACCATAACGATCCGTTCCGCAATGTGGACGGCAAGGTCCGCACCACCACGAACCGTTCCGGCGGCGTGCAGGGCGGCATCAGCAACGGCGAAACGATTTACTTCCGCGTCGCGTTCAAGCCCACCGCCACGGTCTTCCACGAGCAGGACACGGTGGACGTGAACTTGCAGAACACGACGCTGAAGCCTCGTGGCCGCCATGATCCCTGCGTGCTCCCGCGTGCGGTGCCGATGGTTGAGGCCATGACCGCGCTGGTGCTCGCCGACCACGCGCTGCGGCAGCAGGCGCAGTGCGGCTAGGAGGTTTTCATAAGGAAGGCAGGAGAACAGGAAGGCATTGCACCATGCTCGCCTTGCTTTCATTCCTACCCTCCTGCCTTCCTAATAGAAATGGAAAAATCGTTTTACCGGCCGGTGTCCTTGCACTAGCTTGCCGCCGTATGGACTGGCAGCAACTCGCGGCGCTCACGATTGTCGGCATCGCCGCCTTCCTGCTGCTCCGCGCCCAGCTCCGGCCGCGCGGCCATTGCGGTTCCAAGGACGGCCCGTGCGGTTGCTCCGCTGGCTCCGGCCCCGCACCCAAAGGCTCCATCGTCTTCCGCGCGCGCAAGGGCGAGCGCCCGCAGGTGATCGTGAAGTCCGGTTGAGCGCCATCGCCGTCATGTCCAAGGCCAATCCCACTTTGAATTTCCCCGCCAACTCGCCCTCGCGGCCATCGACGGGCAAAACGAACGACGCGGTCTGGACGCCCAACACGGATGTTTACGTCCACGCCGCCGGCGCGGTCATCAAGGTCGAATTGGCCGGCATCCGCAAGGAAGACCTGGAAATCAGCGTCGAGGGCGCGCGCATGACCATCAGCGGCGTGCGGGGTGACGAGTGTCGCAACGGGAACAGCAACTTTCAGGTGATGGAGATTCATTACGGCGCGTTCGAGAGCGTGGTGGAGTTGCCGGCGGGCTTCGACCTCGCGCGTGCCCGCGCGTCGTATCAGAACGGTTTTCTCCGTGTGGACGTGCCGGCCGCAACTGGCGCGAAGGAGGCGTAGGCCTTTTCCTGAACGGATTCACAAGGCCGGCCATGCAACAGCGAAGACCGGCAAAACTTGATCATGCCCGACACAGAATTCATCAACATCTCGAACGCCGGTGCTGCCGGGAGCGACACCACATTCCTGCGCGCCGGCGCGAAGCCTCTGCCGGATGTGCTGCCCATCCTCGGACTCTCGGACATCGTGCTGTTCCCCGGCATGGTCGCGCCGCTGCTGGTCGAGTCCGCGCAGAGCATCAAGCTGATTGACGACGTGGTTGGCGGCGATCGCTTCGTGGGCCTCGTGCTCCAGACCAAGCCCGACGTGCAGGAGCCCAAGCCCGACGAGCTGTGGTCGCACGGCTGCGCAGGCCGCGTGCTGAAGATGCTCAAGGTCCCGGACAACACCGTGCGCATCCTCGTCGAGGGCCTGCGGCGGTTTCAGCTCAAGGAGTTCGTGTCGCAAGACCCGTATCTGCGCGCGCGCGTCGAGCTGCTCAACGACCTCGCCGAGGACTCCGTCGAGTTGACCGCGCTTGCGCGCAACGCGAGCCAGATTTTCCAGCAGATCATCAGCCTCTCACCCGCGCTGTCCGACCAGGTCAAGGTCACGTCACTCAACCAGGAATCGCCCGCCAAGCTCGCCGACCTCATCGCGGCGAACCTGAACCTCGACTTGCAGGAGCGGCAGCGGCATCTCGAAATCACCTCGGTCAAGGAGCGCCTCGGCCGCCTGCTGCCGTTGCTCCAGCGCGAACTGGAAGTCCTCACGCTCGGCACCAAGATCCAGAAGGAAGTCACCACCTCGATGTCGAAGAGCCAGCGGGACTTCTTCCTCCGCGAGCAAATCCGCGCCATCCAGCGCGAACTGGGCGAGACCGACACCGCCACCGCTGACGCCAACGCGCTGCGCGAGGCGCTCGACAAAGCCAAGCTCCCGCCGGACGCGCGCAAGGTCGCGGACAAGGAATTGGAGCGCCTCCAGCAAACCCCGCCCGCCGTCGCCGAATACAGCATCACGCGCAACTACCTCGACTGGCTCGCTAACCTCCCATGGAGCAAATCCACCGAGGACAAGCTCGACCTCGACGAAGCCGCGCGCCTGCTGGACCAGCAGCATTACGGACTCAAGAAGGTGAAGGACCGGCTGCTGGAATTCCTCGCCGTCATCAAACTGAAGCGCCAGTTGAAGGGCCCCATCCTCTGCCTCGTGGGACCGCCCGGCGTGGGCAAGACCTCGCTGGGAAAAAGCGTCGCCGAAGCGCTGGGCCGCAAGTTCGCGCGCATCGCCCTCGGCGGTATGCGCGATGAGGCGGAGATCCGTGGCCACCGCCGCACCTACGTCGGCGCCATGCCCGGCCGCATCATCCAGACCCTGCGCCGCATCGAAAGCCACAACCCCGTCATCCTGCTCGACGAAATTGACAAGGTCGGCGCGGACTTCCGCGGCGACCCGTCCGCCGCGCTGCTCGAAGTGCTCGACCCTGAGCAGAACAGCACGTTCATGGATCATTACCTCGACGTGCCCTTCGACCTTTCGCGCGTGCTGTTTTTCACCACGGCAAACTGGCTCGACCCCATCATCCCCGCGCTGCGCGACCGGCTCGAAGTCATCGAGCTGCCCAGCTACACGCTGGAGGAGAAGGTTCACATCGCGCGCCGCCACCTGCTGCCACGCCAGCTCACCGAGCACGGTGTGAAGGCCAAGCTGGTGAAGATTCCCGACGCCACCATCCGCAAGCTCGCGCACGATTACACGCGCGAGGCCGGCTGCCGACAGCTTGACCGCGAACTCGCCGCCGTCGTCCGCAAGGCCGCGCGCAAAATCGCCTCGAAGCCCCACGACTTTCGCCCCACGACCATCGGGCCGAAGGACTTGGAGGGCCTGCTCGGACAGCCCAAGTTCATCTCCGAGTCCGCCGAGAACATCGCCGAGTGCGGCATCGCCGTGGGCCTCGCGTGGACGCCCGTGGGCGGCGACATCCTGTTCATCGAAGCCACGCGCATGAGCGGCACGGGCAAGCTCATCCTCACCGGCTCGCTCGGCGACGTGATGAAGGAGAGCGCGCAGGCGGCGCTGAGTTATCTACGCGCGCAATCCGCCGCGCTCGGCCTCGCAGCGACTGACTTCGACAAGCACGACATCCACGTTCACGTCCCCGCAGGCGCGACACCCAAGGACGGCCCCAGCGCCGGGGTCACGATGATCACCGCGCTCGCATCGCTCCTCACGCAGCGCCGCGTGCGTTCCGGCCTGGCGATGACTGGCGAGATCAGCTTGCGCGGCCGCGTGCTGCCCGTCGGCGGCATCAAGGAAAAGGTGCTGGCCGCCGCGCGGGCCGGGCTCAAGGAAGTCTTGCTGCCCGAGCACAACCGGAAGGATTGGGCCGAGGTGCCCGAGGAAGTCCGCAAGAAAATGAAAGCGCACTTCCTCCGCCGGATCAGCGAACTGCTCCCGCTGGCGTTGGAGAAACTGCCGAACCCCAAGAAAGGCAAAGCTAAGTGAGTCCCACCCATCCACTCGGAGGAGACGACGTGAGGAGTCTCTCACTTGATTGCGCGTGCCGCATTCCGCGTTCCGCATTGGTTAGAGACTCCTCACGTTGTCTCCTATGGCGCGCCTGCGCCGCCGCTCTCGCCCTTTTCACTTTGTTGCCCGCTCTCTTCGCCGCTGACCTCGATGCCCGCCGCGCAGAGGGCCAGCGCATTGCTGCCGAGGCCCGCTCGCTCGCGCCACGGACAAGCAGCACGAACACGGCTGTCCTCAAGGTTCGCGATCACCGCGGCGTCCGCTCGCAAATTCCCGTCACCATCCGCACCACGGTCGGCGAGGCCGCGTGGCACACGGACTACATCAGCGGCGACGGCCTGATCTTCCGCGTCACGCGCTCACCGAGTGCTCCCAGCCACTACGCAACGGGTCGCGTGAACGGCGCGGCGCCCCAACCCGCAGGCAATCTGCTCGTGCCCTTCGCGGGTTCGGATTTCTGGCTCGTGGATCTCGGCCTGGACTTTTTCCACTGGCCGGAGCAGGTGCTCTTGAAGAAGGAGCAGCGGCGGGGCGAAGCGTGCTTCGTGCTGGAGAGCACCACGGCGCGGCCCGCACCCGGGGGATACTCGCGCGTGGTGACGTGGCTGGACCAGGGCACGATGGGAATCGTCGCAGCCGAGGCCTACGACACGCGCGGGAAGTTGATGAAGACCTTTCAAC
>JBJTAU010000145.1:0-11836 GCA_046090965.1 Limisphaerales bacterium
CCGAGCACGCGGTGGACCTGCACACCGAAGCCATCGTGGCGGCCACGGTGGCGACGGCGGACCGGGGCGACAGCCACACTGGCCCGGAGACTTTGATGCTGGCACAAGTGGCCTTGCTCCAGAGCGGGAACGACGCGGCCACGCAAGGGAACGATCTTGAGCGGCCGCATGTCCAGCTACTTTAAGCCGAACTGCGCTTTTTGCATCAGGCGGTCATTTTGGAACATGAGGTTCATGTTCGAGCCATCGGAGTTTTGCCACGAATACATCTTCGTTGAGATACTCGGCATGACACCTGCCACGCCGTCCATCTTCGAGGGACTTTCCAACGCCGTGCTCGAGGCGATGGCCTGCGGCGTGCCGTGCCTCGCGCACACCGCGTGCGGGAACGCCGAGGTCATCACCAGCGGCAGCGATGGCTTCCTTGGCGCGCTGGACTCGGTGGATTTGCTGGCGGCGGAGTTGCATCGCGTGCTGGCCAACCCAGCCGAGCTGTCCGCAACCGGCCAGCGCGCCCGCGCCCGTGTGATGAAGGACTTCTCGATGGACGCGATGGTCCGCAACTACGCCCGCATCTACCGCGAGGTGGCCGGCAGGCAGGACTGAAACGGAGCGCGGCATTCATGCCGCAGAAAGCCTGGGCGTAAATGCGCTGCTGGCACCCCCCTATCGGGCCCACGTTGCTGCGGAATGAATGCCGCGCTCCCAACGCATCGGGCAGCACAGGCCGCTCCGTTTTGAACAATCCCCGCCTTCGCCAGTCCATTACCGTGACCGTCTGCCCGTCAGTTCGGCCGGACTTCCCGGTTGATTCCGACCCGCCGCCGGGCGCACTCTGGCACCAACACCTATGAAACGAATCCTCTCGGCCGTGCTGATGGCGGTGGTTTTTTCCAGCGCGGCACCGGCAGTCGAGTTCACACGGCAGCAGGCGGGCAAGATCACGCAATCGGTCGGCGACCTGCTGGACCGTGCGCACTACAAGGGTGTGCGGCTCAACGACGAGATCGCGGAATCGCACCTCAAGAACTACCTCGATGCGCTGGACTACAACCACATGATGTTCCTCCAGACAGATGTGGATGAGTTCACGGAGAAGTATGGCAAGAAGCTCGACAACCTGACCAAGGCAGGCGACGCCAACCCGGCCTACGAAATTTTCGAACGCTACCTGAAGCGGCTTGAAGCGGCGGTGGCGAACGTCGGTGACTTGCTGAAGGACAAGCACGACTTCACGAAGGACGAGAAGTTCGTCGCCCAGCGCAACAAGCTGACTTGGCCGAAGACCGAAGCGGAGGCCAAAGAGCTGTGGCGGCAGCGCATCAAGTTCGAATTGCTCAACGGCAAGCTCACGGGCGAGACGCCGGCGAAGACCGCGGAGAAGATCACCAAGCGCTACGCCCGTTTGCAGAAAAACATGAAGCAGTTCGACTCCAGCGAGATCCTCCAGGTGTATCTCTCCGCGCTCGGCCACGCCTTCGACCCGCACTCGGACTACATGGCCCCGGCGGACGCGAAGAACTTCGACATCCACAACGTGAAGCTCAAGCTCAACGGCATCGGCGCGCAGTTGCGGCAGGACGACGAGGGCTACACGGAGATCGTGAACCTCACGCCCGGCGGCCCCGCCGAGTTGAGCAAGCAGCTCAAGCCCAAGGACAAAATCGTGGCCGTGGCCCAGGGCAGCACCGAGCCGGTGGACTGCCTCGACATGAAGCTCGGCGAGGTCGTGGACATGATCCGCGGCAAGAAGGGCACCGAGGTCCGGCTCACGATCATCCCGGCGGACGCGGTGAGCGACTCCGAGCGCCGCGAGATCCGCATCGTGCGCGACGAGATCAAGCTCACGGAGCAATACGCCTTCGCGCGCATCGTCGAGCACGCCACTGCGGACGGGAAGAAGCAGCGGCTCGGCGTGATTGACCTGCCGCAGTTTTACCAGAAGTGCGCGGCGGACGTGGAGAAGCTGCTGGTCCGCCTGCAAAAGGAAAATGTCGCGGGCGTCATTCTCGACCTGCGGCGCAACGGCGGCGGCCTGCTCAACGAAGCGGTCGAGCTGACCGGACTGTTCATCAAGAAAGGCCCGGTCGTGCAGGTGCGAAGCCCGAAGCAGATTGACGTGCTCGACGACGAGGACGCACGGGTGAGTTACGATGGGCCGCTCGTCGTGGCGGTCGGCCATCACAGTGCCTCGGCGTCGGAGATCGTCGCAGCCGCGTTGCAGGACTACGGGCGCGCGCTGATCGTCGGCGACCTGTCCACGCACGGCAAAGGCACCGTGCAGACGCTCTACCCGCTGGCGCAGTGGATGGGCACGAAGCAGGTCGTGGACCCCGGCCAGCTCAAGTTCACCATCTCCAAGTTCTACCGCATCGCCGGCGGCACGACGCAGAAGCACGGCGTCACGCCCGATGTCATCCTGCCCAACATGCTCGACTACCTTGAAACCGGCGAGGCCTTCCTGCCCAACGTGCTCGACGCCGACAACATCCCCGCCGCGAAATACCAGCGCGCTGACCGCGTCAACGGCGGCTTGGACGAGCTGCGCAAGAACTCCTCCGACCGCACCACGAAGGACAAGGACTTCAGCTACATCCGCGAAGACATCGAGTTGGTGAAGAAGCAGCGGGCGGACAAGACCATTTCACTCAATGAGCAGCAGCGCCTTC
Organism: Limisphaerales bacterium; assembly: GCA_046090965.1. Taxonomy (GTDB): domain Bacteria; phylum Verrucomicrobiota; class Verrucomicrobiia; order Limisphaerales; family SXTU01; genus SXTU01. The sequence continues at coordinate 2,670 of JBJTAU010000145.1, forward strand.
AGGAGAAGAAGGAAGCTGAAGCCCGGGTCGAAGCCCGCAAGACGGAGCGCGACGCCCGCCCGCCTTCCGCCGACAAGGTGTTCCTCGTGAAGACCGAGACCGTGGACAAGAACCAGCCGCTCATCGCCGTTCAGGCACCCAAGTCAGCGGCCAAGGAAGCCACCGCTAAATCCAATGGGACCGTAGTGCCCAAGTCCGCTCCCGGAGCGACCAAGAAGGAGGCCAAACCAGCCGAGGAAGGAGAGGAACCCGAGGACAACACCGACGCGGGCAAGGCGATCATTGATGTCTATCTGCGGGAGACATTGAACATCCTCAGCGACTTTTCCCGGCAGCAGGCCAAGAACGGCCGCGGCGAAATCGTCGCCGTCCCCCGCTCCAATTAAATCCGGCGCGTGTCCAGAGAGGCATCATCTCCCGGTTCATCCTGGCCCAGTGCTTGGTCGCGAGCCCAGCCGTCCGCGAGCAGGGTCAGGAAGTAGAGAAGGATCGAGGCCTTCTCCAATGGAAAATCCCACCGGGCGTGGATTAGGATGCCTAGCATGGCCGCCGTGCTGCAAAAGCCAAGCGACCATTGCTTGCTGCCCCATTGCACGGGCGCGCGGAAGTGATCCCGCAGGCCCAGCCCCAGTCCGCCGCCCAGCAGGACGGCCCACAGGGCAAAGCCCCACCAGCCCCAGTTGGCGACGTATTCGTAGTAGTCGTTGTGCGCGTGCCGCCAGAAACCATACTTCTCATCGCTCATCCCGAAGGCCTCCATATACTTGGGCAGCGCCATCTGAAACCCATCCGGGCCGTGGCCGAGCAAGCCGGTTTCCTCCACGAGTTGGTGATACACTTTCGAAGGGTAACGCTCTTGAATGGTCTCGACGGTCGTGTTGAGCCGCACGAGCTTTTCCTTCCAGTCCTCGCTCAAGGCCATGAACAACAGTCCGCCGGCCACCGTAGCCAGCACGATTCCCTGGATCAGACCCCGCTTCCAGTCGAAGCGCTCGCGGGCCGTATGCCACCACGGCCACACAAACCGCGCGCCCACGACCAGCGACAGTATCCCGGCCAGCGCCCAGCCCGCGCGGGAGGTGTTCATGAACAATCCAAGCAGCAGCACCAGCAGCGCCAGCACCCACCCCGCGAGACGCAACGGCTGACCCAGCCGGCCCGCCGCCGCGACGGTGAAGCCCAGCGTCAATGCCCAGCCGATGCTCATCAGCGAGGCAGCGTTGCCATGGTAGCGGTAGGTGGCGAACGTGGTCGTCAGTTTCGCGACTTCCTTGCCCCATAGCCACTCGCGCACCTCCGGCCAGCCCAGCTTCAACAGCACGCCCCCCGCCGCCACGGACACCACCGTCAACGCCAGCGTGAGCCAGACGCGCTTGCGCCAGACCGGCCGGGTCATCAGATCGCAGGCGAACAGAAACAGCGCGAGCAGCGCCGTGACGTTCATCATGCTGAACTGTGCCAGGCGGCGATCAAGCGCGCCCGGCCAACCAGGCAGGGGTGGGTTGTCCCAGATTTGGTCTACCGTGGTCCAGGTGACATACCTGTGGATCCAGTGGGCGTTCCAAGTTAGCCACCAGCCTTGCAGCAGCAGCAACGTCACCAACGTCACCGGTAGCCACGGGAGCACCGGCCATTGCCGTCGCCACGCGCAAACGGCCAACCACAACCCCATCAGCGCCGCACTGAACTGGTTGAGAATCGTCATGGCGACGTGCCACGTGCTGCCGTATGCCCACGGCGCGAAGACCAGGATGCAGAGAAACATCCAGCGCGGGGCGTCGGCGATGGCGCGATCCACGTTCATGCCAAGGTCCAAGACGCGAATGTCACGACCGGACCATTCTCCCGCCGTTCAGCCGATGCCTCAGCGAATGGACAGTTCGCGCTGGATGCCAAATTTCTCAATGCGTTTGCGCAGCGTGGCGCGGGTGATACCGAGCAATCGTGCGGCCTGGACTTGGTTGCCGCCCGTTTCCGCTAGCGCGCAGATCACCAACTCCCGCTCGACGGCGGGAAGCACTTTGAGCGTGCGCTGCGCGCGCGCCCAAGTGAAGAGTGAGCGCGCCAGCGCGGTGACATCACCGGGCGTGACGGGCGCAGCCTCCTCGCGCGGCCGGGTGACCTCCGGGGCGGCAGCCACGGCGGTCACGGGACGCTCGGTTCCCACCTCCACCGACAGGTCGGCGGCCATGATCGCGTCCGCCTTGCCGATGACGAGCGAACGCTGGATGACGTTCTCCAATTCGCGCACGTTGCCTGGCCAGTGATAACGCTCCAGCAGCGCCAGCGCCTCCGGGTGGATGGCGCGCGGGGCACGCCCTTCGGACCGGGCGAACTTGCGGAGAAAGTAATTTACCAGCAGCGGGATGTCCTCGCGCCGCTGGCGCAGGGGCGGCAGGTGAATGCGCACCACATTGAGCCGGTAGAACAAGTCCTCGCGGAACGCGCGCGTGGCCACCGCCTCCTCAAGTGGTTTGTTTGTGGCGGCGATGACGCGGACATCAACGGAGACGGGCTGGCTACCGCCCACGCGCTCGAAGGCCCCATTCTGCAGCACGCGCAGGATCTTGGTCTGTGTGGGCAGGCTCATGTCCCCGATCTCGTCCAGGAAGATCGTGCCCCCGTTGCATTGCTCAAACTTGCCGATGCGCTGCGCGGTTGCTCCCGTGAAGGCCCCCTTCTCGTGGCCGAACAGTTCGCTCTCCAGCAACTGCTCTGGAATGGCGGCGCAGTTGATCGCCAGAAAAGGCTGCTCGGCGCGCCGGCCATGCGAGTCGATGGCGCGCGCCACGAGGTCCGTGCCCGTGCCGCTTTCGCCGGTGATCAGCACCGTCGCATCGGTCGAAGCCAGCTGGCCGATGAGCTTGAAGACCCCGTGCATGGCCTCGCTCATGCCGACGATGCCCACTTCATGATCTTCCGCCTCCAGCCTGGGCTGGCAACTCACGACCTGCTTCATGTCACGCGCCACTGTGAGAGCGCGGGCGAGGTGCTGCTTGAGCTTCGGCACGTCGAAGGGCTTGAGCAGGTAGTCGTAGGCCCCGAGCTTCATCGCCTCAATGGCGGTCTGCGTCGTGCCGTAAGCGGTCATCATGATGACCGGCAGGCGGGCATCGGCTTGGCGTAACCGGCGCAGGGTCTCCAGGCCGTTCATTCCCGTGCCCATGCGGATGTCCATGAGCACCAGATCGGGCTTGAGCTTCGGCACGAGGCGCAAGCCTTCCTCGCCGCTGGATGCGGTATGCAGCTCGATCGTGGGGGAGTCGAAGATGCGCCGGAACGAGTATTGCACGTCCGACTCGTCATCAATCAGGAGCAGCTTGTCCATCGGAGCGATTGTAGCACTAGGCGACCAGCGGTGAAGCGGCAAAACGGAGAGCGAAGCGCTGGGCCGCTCAGGCGCGCGTCGAAGTGGAACCGTAAACGCCCTTGTTGCCGTAGTATTTATTGCCGGAGTAGTAGTAGTAGTAGCCTGACCCGGCGTTTTGCGGCAGGAAGTTGAGCACTACTCCGGACGGGCGTCCGCCCGCGCGCCGGAGCATCTCCAATGCGCGCAAGACAACCCGACTCGAGGTCTTCCGAGCATGCATCACGAGGCAAACGGTTTGGGCCTCTTTGACGATGAGGAGCGCGTCGCTCACCGCGTTCACCGGGGCATTGTCGAGGACGACATGGTCAAACTTGCCCGCCGCCTCATGGATCAACTGCTTTGCCCAAGGCCCAGACATCAATTCCGCCGGGTTGGGCACCATCCGGCCGGCCGTGAGCAGGAAGAGATTATCGAACCGGGTCTTCTGCACGCACTTCTCCAGCGGCTCCTTGCCCAGCATCACGTCAGTGACCCCGGGCAGGTCGCCTTTGACGCCGAAAGTTTCCGCCAAGCTGGGTTTGCGCAAGTCGAAATCCACGACCAGCGTGCGCTTGCCCTGTTGGGCGTGCGCCACGGCGTAATTCACACAGCAGAATGACTTGCCCTCGGATGGGACGGCACTGGTAAACAGCACCACCTTGCGTTCCTCCTCCCGGCCCAACAGCCCGAGCGAAGCCCGCAGACTGCGGAAGGCCTCCGCGCACAACGACTGGGGATCATCGCTCATGAAGAGCCGGCTTTTGCCGTCCTTCACCAGCTTGTTCCTCGGCACAGCTCCGAGCACCGGCAGGCCGAGCAGGCGCTCGGCATGGTCCACGGACTTGATCGTGGTGTCCAACTGCTGCAAGAGCCATACCAGACCAAAGGCCACGACCGCACCCAAAGCCAGCGAGTAGATGAGGATCATCCGCTTATTGGGGCGAATGGGAGTCGAGGGCAGCGTGGCTGGCTCGACGATCCTTACGTCGTTCTTCTTGATGGGGGTGGTGACGTCGATCTCCCGCAGGCGCTTGATGATGGTGTCGTAAATCTGGCGTTCGGTGGCCGCTTCCCGTTGCAGCCGATCATACTCGATGCGCTGCATGCCGAGCTGGCCGAGCTTCTTCTCCTGCTCCTTGAGGGCGAGTTCCAGCCGCTTCTCCTTTTCGACGGCCGCCTCGCGTTGCTGCTGGATTCGCAAGGGGGCCTTGCGCACCTCGTCCTCAAACGCCTTCTGCAAGGACGCCAGCTCGTTCCGGGCCTGGATCATCGCGGGGTGCTTTTCCTTGTAACGGAGCTGCAAGTTGCTGACGTTGGCCTCTTGCGTCTGTAGCTTCTCCCGCAGGCCGGCGATCTCCGGTGCTCGCGCCACGGACACCAAAGTCAAAAGTTGCTCTGTGTTACCCGCCAGCCGCTTCGCGCTTTCCCACTCCACGTCCAAGAGGAGGCGCTCCGTTCGGGCATCCGTGCACTGGCCGCTCAGTGTTTTGAACTCACCGCTCAGAATGTTCGCATCCTGCGAGAGTGAAATGTTGTTGGTGCGCAAGTAAGCCTGCACCGCCAGTTCCGCCTTGGCCAGCCGCTCCTTGATGCGGCGCTCTTCATCCACCAAAATCTGCCCCGCGCTCTGCCCCACCCCCATACGATCCTCGCCGCTCTGTTTGATGTATTCCTCCACCACGGACTGGGCGATCAATTGCGCCAGCTTGGGATCCCCAATTTCCACCGTCGTATCAATAAGGCGCGTGAAGCGGCGCAGCCGCGCGTCCACCGAACCGGCCAGCCAGCGCACAACCTGATCTTCCGTGACGGAGTTCGTGCCGCCGGTGAAAAACTGGTGCTGCGTGAGTTTTTGGCCGGCCACCACCCGGCGCAGTATGGCGCTGCTTTTAATGTTGTTGGCCAGCGTGTTAAGCAGGTCCACACCGCCCTTCTCGCGCTTGTCGACTTCCTCAATGGCCACGACCTTCTGCTCACCAAAATCAAAGAAGAGCACCGCACGGCTCTGGTAAACCACCGGGCTGCGCTGGCCAATCCACACCCCCAAAGCTGCCGCGGCAATCAGAATCGCCCCCACCAACCAGGCCTTTTCAATCAGCGCCTGCAATAAGTCCCGGTTGAGCGGCGTGCCGCCATCCGGCGACACTCCTCCCCCGTGATGCTGATGCGTAGGTTCCATGCCTTAGAAAATCGTCTGCTTCACCGAAATAACGTCGCCTGGCATAACGGTGAATTGTTTCGACTTTGGGTTGATGAGCATGGCCTCCACATCCTCAATGTAGACCTTTTGCGCTCCCCCCTCCTGCCGCAAAATACTGACCTTGTTCTTGTTTGCGATGCCAGTGAAATCCCCCGCCTGAAGAATGGCCTCAACCAGCGTGACCTTCTCACCATCTTTGAACTCAATGATGCCCGGCTTTCTCACCTGCCCCGAAACAGTGTATTTGAACGTCTTGGGCTTCATCGCCTCCACCACGTTGGTCCGCGCGTTGGTCAGCACCGCGATGTCCACGCCCGCGGACACAAGGTAGTCCTTCTCATACAGACTCCGGATCATGGCCCGGGCTTCCGCAATGGTTTTTCCTCCCACGCGCACCGTTTCGATCAAGGGCAGGGAGATTGTCCCGTCCTGGTCAATCCGGGTTTGCCGCAGGAGATCGGGTTCCTTATAAACCTCGACCTTGATGAGGTCGTTCGGGGTAAGGATGTAACTGGTGTTGGTGGTCGGCGGGAGATTTGTCCCCTGCAGGTGTGCTGCTGCATTCTGCACCAAAACGCCGCCGGTGTCACGTCCTGACGCGCCAGTGAACTTGGTGTCTGGCGAGGCTGCCCGTAGAGACGGCAAAGCTGCCGATGCCATTGCGACGAGCCATACCACCCGAACAATGGCGGCGACAGCCTGCATTTGCTGATTAACTTCGTCGGGCCGCCTAGAAGCGATAGGACAACTCCAGCCCTAATTGATTGTTGTAGAAGTCGTTGCCGTTATCAGCAAAGGTGGAATCGTTGCGGCGGTATTGATAATACAACGTCGCTTGGGCACGCTCAACGAACTTGTAGGTCAAACCGGGCTTCGCGTAGAAATAGTTGTCATCGCGCAATGCGCCAGACGCCGTGCTGGTGGCCTTGTAGTGGCTATAGGAGTAGCCACCATCCAGACTCAGCGAAACACGGTCGAAGAGGCTATGCTTGATGGAGCCGGTGAGGGCGGTTTCCTCGTTCAACTGCGCCACCTGCGCGTTGGACGCCTTCCTGCCGCGGGTGGCGCTCAAGGCAACCGTAGTGCGCTCGGAGGCCTTCCAGTCCGCCGACACGCCAAACACGAAGCCGTCGGGGTCGGCCGCACCACGCTCCTGAATGTTTCGATGCTCAATACCACCGCTGGCATTGATGGTCAGTTTCTCGGTGGCACTCCACGCCAGCCGAACCAAGCCCTGATAGTAAGCGCTGTTGGCATTGTGGTTGGCCGCCGTTCCGTCCACCTGCAAGTAGCCAACTCCAGCGCCAGCACCCATTTTGACCTTCGGCAGCACTTGATAATCAAGCCAAAGCGTGGCCATGCGGTCGGTCGAGTCGAACAATGGGGCCTTGTAGTCGCCGACAGTCTGCTTCAGGTCCAGCGAAACGCTGGTCTTTTCACTGACCTCGTAGTCACTCTCCACTTTCGTGTCCCATGTCTTCCGCTTCACGCGACCATTGGCCGCCAAGTTCGCCGCATCCGCATCCGACCGCGACTGAAGCGACTGCTCCACGCCGACGTGTAGGCGGTTCAGCTTGCCGCCAAACCCGATCATGGCGTTGTGGTCAGTGGCGTCAGAGCCGGAGTTGTGGGTGAAGCGGGTGAAGGCGGCTTCGTAGTTGGCAGTGAAATAAGCCGCCTGCCGCGCAGCCGCGTCACCAGCGTCCAACTTGAGGCCCGGTGTGAAAGTGTGGACGAAATCATGGTCGCGTCCCGGTTGGCCTTGTGTGCCAAGGAACTTTGACTTGTGCTCCAAGAAGATATTGTCGTCATAGACTACCGAGTAGGTGGCATGCGGACGCACATTGACGCTGCCGATCTGGAACAGCGGGGCCGATTCCTGCGCCGAAGCAGTGGCCAAGCCCGCCAGCATCGTCGCTCCGCTCAGAACGGTGATTTTTGAGTTATTCATGAGTTTTAGGGTGAAAGAGTCAGTTGCTAGCTATTACGATTTAGAAGAAGTGCTGTTGTCCTTGCCGCTACTACCGCCTGGCAAAACATCCTGCGTCGGGGCTGCAGCAGCAGCAGCGCCGGCAGCCACCGCAGCCTGCAAGGCCGGTGGCAATGCCGTAGACAAAGTCGCTTGAACATCAGCCGCAACGCCGCCGCCTTGGATGGCCCCCGTGACAACCGCGCTCACCAAGGTCGCTGCATTGGCGGAAGTAGACGCCGCCTGGGCCGCCGCCGCCGCGATTTGCGGAGCGTTGATCGCACCAGCCGCTCTGACAGCCGCCTTCACTGCAGCTTGCAACTTGGCTGCCGTGGTGCCGGTCTTTGCGGCGACGTAGGCCACGATCTGCTTGGCGAGGTCCGCCTTGTCGGCCGGAGAGGCGGCGTTGATCAACTGAGTGACAGCGGTGTCAATCGAGGCAGCGGTATCAAGCGCAGTCTTGTTCGCGGCGGTGAAAGCAGCGGCCGCCTGCGCGGGCTGGCTGAAGTTTGATGTCGCCAAGATAACCCCTCCGAGCAGGAGAGTCTGAAGGATAGTGCGGCCATTTTTCATATTTTTTTGTTCGTAGAAGCCTTTGCCTGAACTGTGAGAGCAACACTATCCAGACCACGGCGTGTCTGACAATCTTTTTTTCTGGTGCAGACGAATCCTAATCAGCAGGCGTCAATATTTCGCCGCCGCGCCGCCGGGCTTGAGGCCGAGCGCCGCGATGTTCTCCCGCGCTTTGGCCAGCATCATGCCCAACTCGCTCGCCACGGCGATGAACTGAAAACCCTCCGCTGCCCGACGCTTGGCCGATTCCACGTCAGGCACGTGGATGCCGGAGGCGATGCCATATTTCTTGGCCGTCTCGCGCACGGCCTTAAGTGCGTCCACAAACGGCTGGTAGCCGCTGTCGAACGATGGCTTCTGGCCCATGCTCTTGTGCAGGTCGTTCGGTCCGATGAACACCGCGTCAATGCCCGGCACGCTGAGGATCGCGTCGAGGTTTTCCACGCCCTTGACGTGCTCGACCATGGCCACGAGCAGGACCTCGTCGTTGGCCTTCTCGTAGTAAGTCGCCGGGTCGGTGCCGAAGTTGGGCGCGTGCAACTGGCCGCCCACGGAGCGGTTGCCAATGGGGTGATAGCGAGTGTGCTCAACTGCCGCCTCGCACTCGGCGCGGGAATTTACCATCGGCACCACCACGCCCCACGCGCCGATGTCGAGGACTCGCTTGATGTTTTCGCCGGTGTTCCACGGCACGCGGACGAGCGGTGCGCAGCCGCCGGTGGCGATGCCCATGAAGCTGTGCGACACCGTCTCGAAGTTGTAGCCCGAATGCTCCATGTCGCAGGTGAGCCAGTCGAAGCCGAGGCCGGACATGAGCCGGGCGGCGACGGGATCGGGCAGCGCGAGCCAGGTGCCGAAGCTCGGCTCACCGCGTTTGAGTTTGGCGCGAACGTGGTTTTGTTTCATGGCGGTAGTAGGATGGTTCGGGTGAGAGCGGAGGTAAGTGGAATCGAACTGATGCAGGGCGGATCACTTCAACTTCGCCCGCAGCGCCGGTGACTGGAACACGTCGCCGTTCACCACGTGTGTCGGTTTTTTGCCGTGCATCAAGTCCACGATGGCCTGCGCGGCAGTGC